>CAMLNK010000498.1 GCA_946481035.1 uncultured Dyadobacter sp.
CCGATCTGCACCGGGCTCGTGATTTTCGGCTACTACGCCTGGAAAGGCGAGTACGATCACCTGCCGGAGAGTTCGGAAGAGCTGCAATGAGTCAATGATTGAATGATTGAATGATTGAATGATTGAATGAGTGAATGAGTGAATGAGTGAATGAGTGAATGGGTTGTGGAATGAATCGATAATATTGTTGTTTATATTAGGTGGTCAACTATGTTGGCAGCATTTCAAACACATCAAAGCATTCGGTCATTCACTCATTCACTCATTCAAAATTCACTCATTCAATCATTCAAAATTCATCATGCAAACTGACGTCTTTATTCTCTCCGCCGCCCGCACGCCTATTGGTAGTTTTGGCGGGACGTTATCTTCCGTACATGCTGCGAAATTGGGTGCTACGGCTATTCAGGGCGCATTATCGAAATCGGGTATCGAGCCGGCTGCGGTCGATGAGGTGCTGATGGGTAATGTGGTTTCTGCGAATCTCGGGCAGGCGCCGGCGCGCCAGGCTGCTATCTATGCGGGGTTGCCGGTGTCGGTGATTTGTACGACGGTCAACAAGGTTTGTGCTTCCGGAATGAAGGCCACGGCGTTCGGTGCGCAGGCTATTCGGCTGGGCGATGCGGACATTATAGTGGCCGGTGGAATGGAAAATATGTCTCAAATTCCCTATTATTTACCCAAAGGCCGGAATGGCTATGGTTACGGTCATGGTGAGGTTATCGACGGGCTTTTGAAAGACGGGCTGACTGACGTTTACGACCAGATCGGCATGGGGGTCTGCGGCGATAAAACTGCACTGAAATACAACATTTCACGGGAAGCGCAGGACGAATTCGCGATCCGTTCTTACCAGCGTTCCGCGGAGGCAACGGCTAATGGTTCATTTGCTGGCGAGATCGTCCCGGTTGAAATTACTTCCGCAAAAGGTGAAACTACGATAGTCGCGGAGGACGAAGAATACAAGCGCGTCAAATTTGATAAAATCCCCACATTAAAGCCGGTTTTTTCCAAAGACGGGACGGTAACGGCCGCTAATGCTTCGACGATCAACGACGGCGGTGCGGCGTTGGTACTGGCGGGTAGCAATGCAGTTAATGCAAAAAATCTCAAACCTATTGCCCGCATTGTGGCCTATGCCGATGCCGAGCAGGAACCGGCCTGGTTTACGACCACACCCGTGCTGGCGACAGAAAAAGTGTTGAAGAAAGCCGGTTTGAAAATTTCGGATATCGACTATTTCGAAGTGAATGAGGCATTTGCAGTAGTTGCATTGGCCTACATTCAGGCATTGAACCTCGATGTGGAGAAGGTAAATATCTTTGGCGGTGCCGTATCGCTCGGGCATCCGCTGGGTGCTTCCGGCGCGCGCATTATCACGACATTACTGTCCGTTTTGGAACAAAAACAAGGCAAATACGGCCTCGCTGCCATCTGCAACGGCGGGGGAGGGGCTTCGGCTATGATTGTGGAAAGGCTGTAACGATCAGCGAATCAGGACTTTCAGGCGATTGTAAAAACCGGTGCTTTTGAAAGTGAAGGTTTTGTGCAGAATGTAGTTGCTCACAAAGCTGAAACCCATCCCGATCACATAACAAACCATTTCGGTCACATTCACCTCTTTTTTCGCGAAGGAGAACTTCACTTTGTAAACTTCCATGCCCAGGTAGTCGACGAGGAACTTCGACGAACCGATGGTGAATGCCCAGGTGATGAAGAGCGAAACGCCCGATACCATCAAAAATTTCACCATTTCACGGCGCGTCTGATTGCTCTTGCGTGCATCGAATGCGAACAATTTGGTGAGTGTAAAACCCCAGAAAAAACCGATGATGTAGGAAGGTACAATGGAGTCGCTCCAAGAGATATTGAACCAATCCTGAATGAGACTGCTGGAAACTAACTGGATCAATGCACCGGTACCCGCGACAAGAAAATAGGCAATGATATCTTTGGGATTGAAGATCTTGTTCTGCTTGATTTGGGTCACTGGTGTGTTAGTTTGTTGGAACGGCGAACCTGATTGAGGCCCCAATATTAGAAAGAAAATGGTCTGGAAACAAAACAGGGCCCCCGATTTTGAGTAAATGGGCATGGACGTGCAAGGCGCCATTTTTCGCCGGAGGCAGCGGTCATGTTGAATTTATTGGCAAATTCTTTTACTTTAATCCCGATCTCAGCACCGGCCTGGGGCATAACTTCTAACGGGAATATCAGTGAAAAGACTTTACATATGGGCCGCAATGTCAGCATTTGCCGCCCTCACTTTCTCCTGCTCCGCCACATTGCAGCGGCGCTACGACCGCATGCACGGCACTTCATCCACCTCTTCCACGTCATCGACAGACCGTTCCTCGCGCGCTCCTGATAGCGATAGGGATAATCAGGCGGCGGATCAGCCTTATCGGAAGGATTACGACCGGGTAGTAGACGGCAACGCTTCAACAGCAGGGGCAACGACGTCCGTAAGTGGTAATATGAGCTATAATCAGCAATTGCTCAACCAGTATACGGATATGGACAAGCTGGCGGAAGTGGTTCTGTACGAGCTGGATAATCTGGAAAACAGGTACAATAACCTGCTCAATGAATACAAAAACGCCAAATCATCCTCCCGGCAGGCCATGGCGATGGAGCTCGACAAGATCAGCGACGACCGCTTAATGCTCTACAAAGCATACACCAACATTTACCGCAATGGCAAAACCGATTGGGCCAATGTGAAACGGGATGTCGACAATACGCTCCGTGAATACCGGAAGAAAAACTGATTACCAGCCGGCGCCTTTGGTATTGGTTTTAATACGGCATACGTAACCGTCTACGGTCATATATAACGTAGTTCCATCGTTGCCCCAGGCGCAGTTGGAGGTCAGTTCGCCCATTTCAATGCGGCCTAGCAGCTTTCCGGCAGGGCTGAGAATGAGCATCCCGCCCGGGCCGGACGACCACAAATTGCCATCTTTATCTATTTTAAGGCCATCGGGCAGGCCTGCCATGCCGCGTTTGCCCATGGGCGTTGCGTCATAAATCAGTTTGCCTTTACCCGCATTGCCGTTCGCATCGAGGGGATAAGCCATCCAGATCGACTTCTCGGGATCGGATTGTGCTACATATAATATCTTGCCGTCGGGCGAGAACGCAAGGCCGTTCGGGCGGCTGAGGTCGCTTACCTGCATGGTCACTTTGCCGTCCTGGTGAATGCGGTACACGCCAAATTCCTTGATTTCGCGGGTCGGATCTTCGTGTTTTTTGGCAAGGCCGTAGGTCGGATCGGTGAAATAGTAATCGCCGTTACTGTGCTGCACCACGTCGTTCGGGCTGTTGAAGCGCTTGCCTTCGAATTTGTCGGCCAAAGTGATTTTTCCGCCTACGTTCAATGGCATGGCGGAAATGCGCCGGTCGCCGTGCTCGCAGGAAACGAGGCGGCCTTTGTTGTCGATAATGAGGCCGTTACTACCCGGTTCGTCACTGTAAACACCCCGCCCCGTGTAGCCCGAAGGTTCCAGAAACACCGAAAGCCCTTCTTTCTCATCCCATTTATAAATCTTATTCTTCGGAACATCCGAAAACAGCAGGTAACCACCGTCTTTCACCCACACCGGCCCCTCCGACCATTCAAATCCCGACGCTAAGACCTCAATTTTAGCGTCTTTGGACAACAGTTTTTCAAACGAAGGATCTTCAACAACGATCTTGCCCATGGTAGGGTAGGACTTTTGCGCCATAGCAGTACAGGTCAGAAGGACGATCAGACAGGTGGAAATTATACCGGATTTCATAGGGAATGCATTAGCGGTACCGACAACGATTTAGCATTAAAGAATGAAAGCCGTGCTTCCCTACTGCTTTTCAACCGGTCGTACATTCCGAACCGGCGCCAGAATGATGCTCGAATGCGGTGATAACCGGTTCGTCGTCAACGTCGTTTCATGCAACGGATCGGTGGAAAACAATACTTCGGTAAAAAGCGATTTATCCGCCGGTATCTGAAATTCCCGTTCGGTATCGCCAAGATTATGAATGACAACGAGTGAACGGTCGACGTGCGGGCGGAAGTAACCGAGCAGCTGGTCGTCGCCGAAATGCAGAGGGTGGAGATTGGGAGCCAGGATCTGGTTCAGCGCGGGTTCGGTTTTGCGCAGGTGGATGAGGTTTTTGTAATGATTGAAAACAGAATTTACATTGCCTTTCTGTACCGAAAGGGGCGCCACTGTTTTCAGGGTTGTAAATTCGGGCGTGATCCAATGCGTCAGTTGCGGATCTTCCGGGTCGGGCGTCCAGAGAAATGGTTCGCGAATGTAGGGATCGGGTTTCAGGCCCAGCATTCCGATTTCTTCTCCATAATATATATACGGCTGACCGGGCAATGTGAGCAGGATGCTTGCCGCGAGTTTGATCTTTTCGATACTGCCACCGACAACGCTCCCTATCCGCTCCTGGTCATGATTGGTGAGCATGATCGCGTCTACGAACAGCGGGTTGTATTTTTGAAACAGATTGAAACTCGCCAGTAACTTGTCGATA
>CAMLNK010000499.1 GCA_946481035.1 uncultured Dyadobacter sp.
CTCGTCCTTTGCGACGCGGCTTTGGTAGAAGCTGCTTCCCGAAACATCGGTGAGCGCATTGCTACTGTTCTGGCTACCGCCCAGGCTGTACAGGTTTCCCTTGTAAGTCAATGATAAATAGCTGTTTTCTTTCAGGTTCAATTGGGCACCGGCGCCGAAATTGGAATAGTTGCGCATTTTGCGCTGCCAGTCGGTGGTGAGGTCCGAATGCAGGTATTCGGTGGGAGAGGGGCGGGTGCGGGTAGTGTGCAGCACCTCGCGGCTGTTACCGGTTTGGAGGGCGTAATTAGCTTGAAGTGAGAGCCTGTTATGCATGTATTGGGCATCGGCAAGGGTATTGAACTCGCTGCCCGCAAATTGGGTATAGGCGTACTGCTGGGTGACAGAGCCCGTCATTCCGCCGTCGGTCACCGATTTTGTGATGATATTGATCACCGCTTTCCCCTCGGCATCATACTTCGCCGACGGGTTCGGGATTACCTCCACGCGGGCAATGCGGCTCACGGGGATGGCGGCCATTTGTTCATAGGTAATGGCCTGCCCGTTCAGGAAAATCAATGCCTCGCCCCGCCCTGCTACGCCCGCGCGGCCTTCGGTGAAGATAATACCCGGCGACCGCCCGAGCAGTTCGGTAGCAGATGTGCTGCCCGCCAGAATGCTGCCTGTAATCTGAATTTCGGTGGTACCGTTGGTGCCCTGGCGCACGAGCGGCGCCTGCCCGCGCACGGTTACGCCCGCGAGCGCCTGCACGTGTTCCCGCATGAGGATCGTCCCTAGGTCAATGTGCGTGCGGCCATTCCGGCTGATCACGATGAGGGTGTCCGCAAGGCCGATACTCGTAAGCCGCAATGCAACGGTTTCGCGATCGATACCCGTGAATGCAATGCGGCCGTCTTGAAACGGCGCGCCTTGCAGCAATGCCGAGTCGGGTAATGCCAGCAGACGGGCGTAGACGGCGACCGGTTGCCGGCTGATGCCGGTAACATTACCGGAAACTGCATACCGGCTCTGGGCGACGGATATTTGGGCAATTAGAAAAAGAATGAAGAAAATGATACCGGGAAGCTTCATGGCTGTGGGAATGGATCTGGTTTGAGACAAAAATCCAAAGCCGGCCGCTTCCGGAGGTTCGCAAAAGGCAAATCAGGAGTACGGATTTATAAATCGGTACTTGCGTTAATCTGCAATGGGTTGATTGATAGTTTGTTGATAAGACGAAGGCGTTAGGCCCCTTACCTTCTTGAATGCAGCGAAAAAAGTTGATTTGGAATTGAAACCCACCTCGTAACCGATCGCTTCGAGCGTCAGGTGTTGCTCGGTGGCGATCATTTTACAGGCCTCGGCGATCCGCCACTCGTTGATGTAGGTTGTGAAATTCTTGCCCAGTCGGTCGTTTAGCAAGGCCGAAAGCTGGTGGCCGGAAACCTGTATTTCCTTCGAAAGATCGTGCAGTTTCAGGTCCGGGTTTTTGTAAACCGCTTTTTCAGTCATTACTTTTTCCAACCTGGCGAGCCATATTTCGGCGTCGCTTTCATTGAGTTTCTTCACGACCGGTTTATCAGGCAAAAGTAAAAACAGTTCGTCGGTGTTCTTTTTATAGATTACCAGCGTGATCATCAGGTAAAGGACCAGCGAGAAAGCGATGGAGCCGCTGATGTAGGGTGCAAATGGCGCCTTGATCAAAGAGGAGAAATAGAAAAAGAATACCACCACATTACCTATAAAAATCATCGAAACCCACATTTCTGCGGGTTTCAGGTGTTGGGCACGACTGAATAGCTTCCGGACCAGGCCCTGCATGCGCACGCCCGAGGCTACGAGGAAGGCAAACCATTGCAGATAGATCACCCGCGGTATAACCTTTCGCCACAGAAACGGATATTCCTCGTAAGGAAGGGCAATGTCCACAACAACGGTAAGGGCCGCAAACGCAATGAGTGTCCATACCCAGCTTCTGGCCAATTTTTCGACCGGTGTGACGGCCGACCGCACGAAGTAGTACAGGAACGGCCCGATGAAAAAGCACGCCGAGAGGCCGATCTGCACATATATTTTGGGCAAACTTCCATCGAAATACAGGAATATTGACTTGGTAATCCGGATGCTCAATGCCAGCAACAATGCGCCGAGGAAGTTGTTGGCGAGGTATTTCTTTTGGGTAAAAAACAGCAGGAATATCCCCAGCAGAATGCCGTTGAACGCCCCCAGTGCGCTGAAAAAGAACAGTAGCTCTTTGCCTATATCCATAAAACAGAACCGATTGTACCCCAAATGTAACTGTTTGGCAACCGGTTTTCAAGCTGAATTTACGACTTGTCCGGTTTGATAATATAGATGTTCGGAATCGGACATTAATGCGCCCGTTTACCCAACTAAAACCATGTTTTTTAATGGTTTAGGGCTGGTTTTAACATTTGGCACAGCATTTGCCCGACATTATCGGAATAAATGCATTATGCCATGAAAAGAACATTTTTGGGAGAACTGGAAGAGGTAGTCCTGCTGACGGTGGCCGTGCTGGCCGAGGAAGCTTACGCGGTGACTGTCGCGCAGGAGCTCGACCAGAAGACCGGGCGCGCTGTGGGATTCAGTACCGTACACACCACTTTGCAGCGACTGGAAGAAAAAGGGTACCTGTCGTCCGAAATGGGCGGGGCAACCGCCGAGCGGGGAGGACGCCGGAAACGTTTTTTCCGCGTCACCGCATTTGGCCGCAAAGCATTGCGGGAGGCGAAAGAGGCGAGGGAAACACTGTGGAATGCGATGTCGGCGCAGACACTCCAATTAATGGGCAACTGATATGAGCCTTAAACCGCACGTTGTTCCGCCCCGCTGGGCCGCCTGGCTGCTCGCACGCTGGTCGCACCCCGCCGCCCGCGAGGAATTGCAGGGCGATATGCTCGAAATGTACGCCTACTGGCTGGAAAGCCTCGGCAAACCGGTCGCCGACCGGAAGTATGCCCTCGCGGTACTCCGGCTCATCCGCCCGTTTGCCCGCGCCGAACGCACATCAGACTATTCCGAAACCTATTCATTCAGTCCAGCCATGATTCAGAATTATTTCAAAATCGCATTCCGTAACCTGCTCAAAAGCAAAACGTTTTCTGCTATTAATGTCCTGGGACTCGCGCTCGGAATGGCTTGCAGTCTCATGATCATGCTCTGGATCCGCGACGAAATGGCCGTCGACGCGTTTCATGCGAACAAGGACCAGCTCTACCGGATCTACATGCGGGAGTATTTCAGCGGCAAGGTGCAGGGTGTGATCTGGACACCGGGGCCGCTGGCCGACGAGCTGAAAAAGTCGGTACCGGAGATAGAAATGAGCACGCCGTATTCGTGGACTATTCAGCAGACCTTTTCTGTGGGTAGCAAAATAAACAAGCAGGCGACCAACTGGGCGAGCGGCGACTTCTTCAAAATGTTCAGCTACCAACTCTTGCAGGGTACTGCCGAGGGCGCATTGCGCGATAAAAGCAGTATAGCCATTTCGCGTAACATGGCTGAATCTTTTTTCGGAAGCCCGGAAGCGGCTATCGGAAAGGCAATCCGCTATGATAATCGCAAAGAAATGACCGTGTCCGCGGTTTTCGAGAATATCGGGCCCAACAGCTCGCTCCAATTCGATTGCCTCATGACCTGGGACGCCTATGTCGACGACAACAGCTGGGCGACGCACTGGGGCAATACCGACCCGCTCACGTTTTTCAAATTGCGGAACGACGCCGATCCCGCGAAAGTGGAAGCGAAAATGCTCCACCTGCTCGACAAGACCGACCGCGACGGTGGCAAGCCGTACAAGACACAGCTGGCAATGCAGCCGTTTCATGAGTATTATCTCAACAGCAATATCAAAGGTGCCGAAATGGATGGCGGACGTATCGAGTATGTACGGCTGTTCAGCTTCGTGGCCGTATTTATCCTGCTCATTGCCTGTATTAATTTCATGAACCTCGCCACCGCACGCTCGTCGCGCAGGGCTAAGGAAGTGGGGGTACGCAAGGTGGTAGGCGCCATGCGGTCGATGCTGGCGGGGCAGTTTATGGGTGAGGCGCTGCTAGTCGCGCTGCTGTCGGCGGTGTCGGCGGTGGTACTGGTGGCATTGTTAATGCCGGCTTTCAACAACCTCTCGGGCAAGCAAATGATATTGCCGTTTTCGGAGCCGCTTTTCTGGCTGGTGATCACGGGCTTGCTAGCTGTTACGGGCCTGCTGGCGGGAAGCTATCCCGCATTATTCCTGTCGTCGCTTAACCCGGTACGCATTCTTAAAGGCGCCCTGAAATTCGATTCAAGCTCTGTGTGGGTGCGGCAGGGGCTGGTAGTGTTTCAGTTCGGGCTGTCGATGATACTGATCGTCGGAATGATTGTCATTTACATGCAAGTGGGGTTCGTACAAAACAAAAACCTGGGATTCGATCGTGAAAACCTCGTCTATTTCCCGATCGAAGGGGAGCTTTCCCGCAAGTTCGGGCCGCTGAAAGAACAATTGACGCAAGTTGCGGGCGTCAAACAAATATCGCATATGAC
>CAMLNK010000500.1 GCA_946481035.1 uncultured Dyadobacter sp.
GAACCCGCTTCGCTCCATAATCAGCAGCCGGGATTCCACATAGGTGCCCTCGTCGCGCTGCATAGCCCGCGAAAGCATCGGCTCAATATCTTTCCAGATATCCTTCCACACCACGGATGCCGGCTCGCCGAGCGCATGCGGGTGCTTGCCGCGGACAATGTCAATGTAGGCGTCGTTGTAGAATTTCAGGAGCTCGGGTCCCCACCCGATCCAGATCGGCTGCTTTGAACTAAGCATAATCCGGATACACGTTTTAAGGCTTTGCGGCCAGCGGCGGGGATTTCCCAAGCCGGTAGCCTGCCAATCGAACTCCCGTATACGTCGACCCATCTCGCCTCCACCTGCCCAAAATTCAAGTGTGGTTTGTTCCGTCGGATCGGTCATAGAGCAGTCCGGTTATCGATCAGTTGTGTGAACTCTCTCCGAAGCTCTTCAATGTCAGGACTTTTCTTCATAAAACCGGATGCCCCCAGTTCCATGCACTTCGTAACGATTTCTTTCTGGTCGGAGGTCGAATACATGTATATCGGTATCTCCACCAACCGTGGGTTTTGTTTCAATTCCGCAAGCAATTCCATCCCGTTCATTTTGGGCATATTAATATCAATAAAGATCAGGTGGGGTTGATAGCTGTCCCCGCCAAGTTTTTGCAGTGCCTGGATTCCGTCGCATGCAAATTCGCAATTCACACCCACGCCGGTATCCTGCATGGTAAGCAGAAAAATCTCCTGGTCATCGACATCATCGTCCACCAGCAGAATCGAAATGTTTCCGGGTATCATCATTTTATCAGTAAATGCTCATGTCGGTCGGCATACCTCACCACACTACACGTCGCCGATCGCCTTCCGATCACCATGTCCAAGGCAAAAGTCATTCCATCCCGGCCGTCCCCCGAAATGCGGGGCTGTTTGTTTTCAAAACACGCCCGAAGAACGCCCAGGGTATTCCGGCCTGGCTACCACCGGGGATTGTAGGGAAAAATTTGCACGGATTTTCCAAAACGGGGAAACGGTGCCATCGTATGTTGTTTGTAGAATTTCTTCAATTAATACTCCACAAAAGTAGAATTAATTAACTTTTCGGTATACTTGCGGACACAATCATTTAGCCAACACTATTTCAATGAAGAAAAATCTCCTTCACTTGTGGCTGTTCATGTTGATGACAGCCGTGTCTTTTTCGTGCAGTGACGATGACGACGACAAAACCCCTGACACTGTCAAACTCGAAGACTCCTGGAAAGAAGGATGGACTTCGCAAAAAGTGCTTGACATTACCAAAGGTCAGCGTCCCGATCCGTCGGTTTACCTCGACCAGAAATACATTGATTTCCATCTCGCCCAATTCGACGGCGGTGCGACCTACCTCGTTACCAAAAAAGCGCTGGACGATTACGGCCGCGACACCCTTGGCTATCCCGACAATACCCAGTTTGTAATGACAAAGACTGAAATGGATGCCATGCTGACCAAAACCGGCAAGGACATCAGCAAAATCGAAACAGAACTGGGCATACCGGCAGGTAGCTGGAAGGGCAAGGAAATGGTGCGGATATCGATCCCTAACCCCAGGGAATTGAAGGTACGCGTGCCATCGGGCAACGAAATGGGCGCCAACAGCTTATGGCTGCCGGGCGGTCATCTTCCAACAGGTTATTCAGAAGCGGTTGTCAACAAGATACCGAAGGGAAAATACACAGAAGCACCACTATGACCACGAAAGCAGGGCAGCGCGTTGGGCAACGTGCTGTCCCTTTTTTGACGTATATTTAGCCCCGCATAACGCTCTTTTACATGAAAGAAATTGCCAAGGAAGCCTGGAATTATACTTTTTCCGAACAACACCCCGGAGATTACCTTCTTTCGGTGGTTTGCGGAGGGATAGGACTGTATGATTTTGTAATCCGCCTGAACGCATCGCAAATCTCCGCCTACGAGCGTGAAGGCATCCCGTATATTTCCCGGCTGGCCGAACAGGTGCGCTACGACCAGGCGCCATTCAACGCACAAAAAGTCTGACCCACCCCATCATTTTTAAGCTGATTAACAAAATCTTAAAGGCCCCGGCGGGCCTTTTTTGTTTTTTCCGTGCAACGTTTCGGAAACTCGTTCGTCATTGCATTGCATCCGGTCGGCGTTCCGGCGTTCCGGCGGGTGGACACAGATCGAACAGTCGTTAATTAGCCATGTATGAAAGCACCCCTACTCACCCTGGCCATCCTGGCCCTCACCATGAATTTCCTTTCCGCCCAGCATGTGCGCATTTCGGGCCTGTTGATGGACTCAACGGCCAGTAAACCCGTCGAATTTGCGACGGTGGCGCTGCTGAAAGACGGGAAGATCACCGAAGGCGTTACGGCCGATGCCAAAGGCCGGTTCACATTTGCCAAAGTTGCGCCGGGTATTTACATCGTTCAGGCTTCGCTGATGGGCTACACCACCAAAACCTTCGGACCGGTGCATGCCGACAAGGAGGATATCGAAATAGGCGTCGTAAAGCTGTCTGCGGCCGCACAAAACCTGAAAGAAGTTACCGTCAGCGAGCAAAAGGCGCTGTTCGAGGAACGGTCCGACAGGATGGTTTACAATGCAGAAAAGGACATCAGCATCAAAGGCGGTGACGCTACCGATGTTTTGAAAAAAATACCTTCCATTGCCGTGGATATCGAAGGCAACGTGCAATTGCGCGGAAGCGGCAATATCAAGGTGCTGATCAACAACAAGCCCTCCAACGTAGTCGCGCGGAGCGTTTCCGAAGCATTGAAGCAGATTCCTGCCGACATTATCAAGCAGGTAGAAGTAATCACCTCGCCCTCCGCTAAATACGATGCCGAGGGAACCGCGGGGATCATCAATATTATTACTAAAAAGAACACCCTGAAAGGCACCAACGGCTCTATCAGCCCGAACTTCGGCCAATGGAATAACTGGCCGAACGCGACTATCAGCCACCGCAACAAGGGCCTGACACTCTCTGCCAACGGCGGTTTCAGCAACTGGAAAAACAAACGGTACATGCAGCAATTGCGCACGTTCACGAATGCGGATACCGTCACCAACCAGGACCAGATGCAATGGGTACGCGGCAGGGGCCAAAACTTTTACGGGTCCTTCAATGCCGACTGGGACGTCGACTCGCTCAACCGCATCGGCGCCGGCATTAACTATTACAACGGTATCAACACCAACTGGTTCGATATCACTTTCGACGAGCGCAGCAGGGGCATTTCCAACCAGTATTTCCACCGGGATATGCGCCGGACTTACGACTGGCAGGGCTCGACGATCAACCTGGATTACACGCGGCTGTTCAAAAAACCAAAAAGAGAGCTCAATTTGCTGATGATGTACTCTTTCGAGGGCGAGGACAGCGACTATGACTCCGACCTGGCGAACCGCGAAAATGCCGTTTATTACCGTGAGAAGAGCTATAATATCAGCAACAATAAGGAAGGAACGATCCAGCTGGATTTCACCAACCCGCTCGACAGCATCAGTACTCTGGAAACCGGCGCCAAAACCATTTTCCGCAAGATCCTGAGCGATTACCGCATATCGAGCGCCATCGACGGTTCCGGCGATTTCCACGATATGCCGGAGCAGGCGAATGTGTTCGACTATGCCCAGCAGGTCACTTCCGCTTACCTGGTCTACAACCGCACACCTAAGAACAAATGGGGCATCAACCTGGGCGCGCGCTACGAGCACACATTCATACAGGCGAACTTCCTGAACGGCACCGCCTCGTTCTCAAACAATTACGGCAACTTCATCCCGAGCGTAAGCCTCTCACGGAGCCTTAAAAAGAGCCAGCAGGTACGCGTGAGCTACACGCAGCGCATTCAGCGGCCGCAGTTCTTTTACCTCAATCCCTACGTAAACCAGGCCGATTCGAAGAACCAGTACGGCGGCAATCCCTACCTGAAACCCGAACTGACGCATTCGGTGGAAGCGAATTACAGCGTATCGATCAAGCAGACGAGCATTAATGCTTCCTTTTTCCTGCGCCAGACCAACAATGCGATCGAGAGCATCAGCAACGTCGACAGCACCGGCGTGCTGAAACAGATTTTCCAGAATGTAGCCGAAAACTCCGCTTACGGCCTGAACCTGAGTGCCAATACGAAGCTTATGAAGCAATGGAGCGTCAACGGTTCACTCAACGTATTTTATAATGTACTCGAAAGCGCCGAGCTCAAAACGCGCAATGCCGACTGGATGTACCGCATCAATCTGAACTCCACCATCGATTTCGGAAAGGGCATCAAGGCGCAGCTGTTCGGATTTTACAACTCGCCGCGCGTAAACCTTCAGGGCAGTTATGGCGGCTTCGGGTTCTATAATATTGTATTGCAAAAAGAAGTGCTGAAAAAGAAAGGAACGATCGGGTTCGGCTTCGATAACCCTTTCAACCGTACTATTAAATGGCGCAACGACTTTGTCGGCTCAAACTTCGTGCAAACGCAGGACGTGGCCATGTACCGCCGCGGCTGGCGGCTCAACCTGAAATATGAATTCGGGCAG
>CAMLNK010000501.1 GCA_946481035.1 uncultured Dyadobacter sp.
TCCGCCCAGGCCTCCGCCCGCGATCACGAGGTCGGCATTCAATGTGGCTTTTGCGTGGGTTTCTTTGCCGGAAGCTGCATTTCCGGCTTCGCGATTTTCGGAAGTTCCGGCGAGCAAGCTGCCGCCCAATGTGACACTTCCCAGAAAATTACGGCGTTTCATAAGGTTTTAAGGTATTTAGGTAAGTAATAAAAAGAGCGCTCATCGTAAGGTTTCATCCTCACAATGAGCGCGTATTAATCTAAAAATCAGTCTCTAAACCACCTTCCCCATCACATACATTTCCTCCATGGTCGGGGTTGGGTTACCACCTTCTTTTTCCAGTGTAATGGCAAATGCGGCGGAACCGGCTTTGGTGTTTTTCATTTTGAGGACTTTGCCTGTAAATGCATTGTCGATCATCCCGATATCGAGCGGCTTGCCGTCTACGATGCTCCAAAGCTGGTATTGCTTGCCCTGGGGCGCGGCGGGCAGGCTCTGTACATCAATCATTACCTCGTTCGTTTGCGTGTTCCAGAAGGCCGAAACAGCGCTTTCGGGCGATTTGGGCAATCCCGCCAAATGAACGTGTTTGTAAGAAGGGCTGCGGAACAATGCCGCCAGTGCCTGGTTATACTCGGCCTGGCTTTTCATGGCGGCCATATCCGCCTCCATACTTTCCACTTTCGCCACCGCTTCATTATTGGCGTTCTTCATATCGGTCATTTGCATGGCCGACCAGCCTGCAAAAACCGCGAGCAATACCGCGGCTGCCACAGCCAGTTTTGCCCACGTGGGCGTCACTACCTGCGCTTCCGCGCGCTCGAATGCATGATCGATCACGCGCGCCTCCGTGCGTACGGGTTCCGCGGGAGCGGCGGCATCCGGTTGGCTTACAGTTTGCTGGTCTGCCGCATCTTCCGCACCCGGCTCTTCAGCTGGGGTTTCGAAATTCATTTGTGCGAAAATCGACTCCTTCAACGATGGCGGCGGCGGCGTCTGGTGTTTCAGCGCATATTCTTCCAATGCACTCTCGGTACGCAACAGCTCTTCCTTGATCTCAGGGTAAATATGCGACATACACTCCACCTCCTGTTTCTCCTGGGGAGTAACAGTGCCCAATACATATTCCTCCAATATACCGGACTCTATATAGGCTTGGATATTCATACTGCAAAGTATTGTTTTAACTCTTGTAATGCGGTCCGGATCCGCGATTTCACGGTGCCAAGCGGTATACTCAGCTCTTCGGAGATTTCCTCGTGGGTGTAGCCCTGGAAATAGGCCATGTCGATGAGTATTTTCCGCTCGGGCCTGAGCATGTCGACGATCGCCTTCATGTCCGAACTGACTGTCTGTGCATCTTCGTACGTATCCTTCTCATTAAGGACCACCGTGTTTTCAATATCATCCATTGCCGGCTTCCGGCCCTCCGCCCTGACTGCGTCAATCGCACCATTGCGTGCGATATTCATAATCCATGTAAACAATCGTCCTTTCTCAGGGTCATAGGAAGCGATGTTCTTCCATATCTTCAGAAAGCATTCCTGCAATACATCCGCGGCTTTCTCCTCGTCCCTCAACGTTTTTGAAATGATATTAAACAAAGCTCCTGAGTAATGATCGTACAGGAATTCGAAGGCGCTTCGCTCGTTCCGTTTCAGAGCTGACACCAATTCCTCTTCCGAGTATTTTACCTTGCTGGTCGCCAAGAGTCGCTTAACATTTAATTGTAAATTAGTTACTGGCAATCTAGTAAATTTTCCTACACGCCTGGACGGGCCATACCAAATTATTGCCTCATCGCCATACCGGCAGAAAATCACTAAAGAGGGGGGAATGACTTGCATTCCGGGTCTGTCTGAGTTCGTCATCGTAGTGTGCTTTTAGTGATATACGAACAGCACACGGGATTGGATCGACAGGACAATACTTACTATAAAATGTGTGCCTCACTTGCGGAGGCTTTCTACACGCCAGAGTGTGAGGAAGATAAAGAAGGTGATCAGGCTGAGAAGGTAAATCACATTACGGGAATCGACGAGTCCCTTACCCAGTGCCTGATATTGAACGTCCAGGGCTATACCGGAAAGCAGGTTAGCCCCGAAACCATCGCCAAACATGCCCGAAACGGCGCCAAAGCCCACATACCAGATGAATGCCAGGAACACGCCGAGGATGAATGCGACAATCTGGTTATCGTTTAAAGAAGAGGCCCAGATACCCATCGCCACCAGCACGCCGCTAAGCAGCAGCAGCCCGAGGTACGATCCGGCCACAGCCGCTGAATCGACATCGCCGACGGGGTTTCCCAATTGATATACACTATAATAATAAATGAGCGTCGGCAGTAATGTGAGCACCACAAGCACCCAGTTGGCAAAGAACTTCCCGAGCACGAGATCGATATTGCGAATGGGCTTGGTAAGGAGCAATTCCAGCGTACCATTGCGCGACTCCTCTGCCAGCGAACGCATGGTAATGGCCGGAATGAGGAAGATCAGCACGTAAGGTGCCAGCCCGAAAAACGATCCAAGGTCGGCATAACCGTAGTCTAAAATATTGGAATCGGGAAAAACCCAGACGATCAGTCCGATAGCCGTCAGGAAGACCGCCATCACGATGTAGGCGATCAATGAATTGAAGAAACTGGCTACCTCTTTTCGGAAAATTGCTAACATTATTCGAAGACCGGCTTATCGCGGCGCAAAATGGCAGAGATGATCAGCGAAACAATAAAACCCATTAGCAGATAACCAAAGACGCCCATGACGAACACAACGCCCGGGGACATGAATTTCTGCGACAGCTCCATGGCCTGGTCGATTTGCGCGTCGTCCATTCCACGCTTTTCCATATCCTCGCGAACCTGGTCCATGCCCTGCGCCAGCAGGTTGTTGTCGATAAACTGGATGTAAAACATCGTAAATGCGGAGCTCAGCAACCCCATTACCGCCGATGTGAGCGCACCGAGGCCCAGGCCTTCGCCGTAGCTCATGAAACCTTTATTCTTTTCACGGAAATCCTTCATTGCCCATACGATTGCGACGATCATCACCAGGAACGAAAGCGATGACAATACCTTGTTCTGCGAAAGCCCCGACACGTAAAGTATCGTAGAGTAAATCATGATCACTACGGCAGACAGGGCGCCGTACTTCAATGCAACGCGGGCAGTAGAGGTTTTTTCTTCCATGAAGGTTTAAGATTTGTTGTTTTGAAGAATGCTGTAATCCTGTTTTCTCAAAATCAGTGAAATCACCAGGATCGGGATGATCGCCATGACGGTCTTTTTCCCCACTTCATCCGTGATGATTTCCGAGGTAGCCATGTCTCCCACACCATTATACATCTTCTGAAACTCGGCCTCCCCGATATTCTTGACGAGCTCGGCTTTGCCTTGCAGCATCAAATCCTTCATCTGGGCAATGTATTCTGTAAAAACAGAAGGGTCGATGTAAGTTACAAAAAAATAGATCAGCCAGCCGGCTACCAATGCACCAACGGTATTTACGACGTAACCGATGGTTAATGCCTCCCACAAATGCAAAAAACCGTTACCGACTTTTTTGCGGTAATACCAGCAGGCACCGGCAATCAGGATAATATGAATACCAATGTCGAGCACCTTGTTATTCCCCAGCGGCACAACGCCCATCGCATACAAGCCCAGGAAAAACGCAAAGACCAGTATGCCCAGCGCCAGCCCGAACAGCAGCGAGTACTTTAAAATAGGTTTATTAAAATATGCTACAATCGAATTCATTTGAACCACTCCTGTTTACCATTATTGATCACCCCTCTTACCTTCCCTCTCAGCGTCTGGCCCAGGAACGGCGTGTTTTTTGATTTGGAATAACTCCTGCCGAATACCCATTCGCTATTCGGGTCGAAGAATGTGAGATTGGCCGCAGCGCCTTCCGTTACACTCACCTCCGGCAGGCGCAGGATGCGGCGCGGCTGTGCAGTCAGTTTTTCTATAATATCGTCCACCACCAGGCCGCTATGCATTACCGATAATGCAAATGCCGTTTCCAAAGCCGTGATACCAAAATCGGCATGATCGAATTCGAGGTTTTTGCTCTCCTCGTCGTGCGGGTTATGGTCCGACACAATAGCGTCGATGGTACCGTCCGCTAATCCCTGCCGCAGCGCGTCATTGTCTTCCGCCGAGCGGAACGGCGGGTTTACTTTCAGGTTGGTATCGAAACTGATCAGGTCTTTGTCTTCAAATGCGAGCTGGTGCGCCGCGATATCCGCCGAAACCGGCAGTCCTTTCGCTTTCGCTTCACGGACCAGTTCCACACCGCGTACGGTGGAGAGCAGCGAAACGTGCAGCACCGGTGCAGTGGTGTCGTAGGTATTTTTTTCTAATGCGTATTCAAGCAGTTTCAGGTCGCGGATGAGCATCATTTCCTCGGCCAGCGACGGCATTCCTTTCATGCCCACAAGCGTGCTCGCGACGCCCTCATGCATTTGCCCGTAAAGCGTAAGCTCGCGGTCTTCCGGGCGGTTGATGAGCAATGCATTCAGC
>CAMLNK010000502.1 GCA_946481035.1 uncultured Dyadobacter sp.
GGGTAATACCTTTGGTAAGTTCGGTTTTTTCCGTGAAATATTTCTGTCCAACGGTGCTGGTGACGTCATTTAACGGCGTAACATGGGAACGGAGCACAGGGGAAACCCCCGGCTCGTTAAACCCGATGTGCCCGTTCATCCCGATCCCCACCACCATCAGATCGATCCCCCCGCATCCGGATACGTATTCGTCCATTAATGCGCATTCCGAATCCAGGTCCGCCGACATCCCATCGAACAACCGGAACCGGTCGGCGGACAAATTCAGTGGCTTGATCAGCGTTCTGCGCAGGAACCAGGCGCAGCTCCCCGTGTTTTCCGGCGGGATACCCACCCACTCGTCCAGGCCGATCAGCGTTATGTGACGGCAGTCGACCGCGTCGGTCTCTACCAGGGTAGTAAAAATATTATAGGCCGAAAGAGGGGTGGTCCCAGCCGCAAAACAAATCACAGAATCCGGCTTCCTTGCTATTTGCCTGCAAAGCATATCTGCCACATCAAAGGCAAGATCGGTGTGATCATCAAATATCTGGATCTTCATTAATTAACGTCAGTCATTCATTAAAGCAATGGCCACTTAAAGGTCGACTTCAAGGCTACTCGCGTACCTGTCTCCTGGGATTTGCGGGCTGCCTCGATAATTTCCAGTACGTGAAGCGAATGTTGGGTGGTAATGATCGGGTCGACACCTTTTGCCATTGTTTCGGAGATATAGCTCGCTCCCTGCATCCAGACAAACGAACCCGTGTTGGTAGCAAAGCGCTGTGTCTTCTCGTTGTCTTTGGTTGCCATGTCCACTCCCGCCGGTGCCCAGTCGTAACCGATCAGCTGCATATTTCCTTTTGTCCCCCAAATGGACACGGTAGGCTTGTCCTGCCCCGTTCCGCCATGTCCGTATGGATCGAAATAGTTGAAACCGCTCTGCACGTGTGACAGGGCGCCGCTGGTATGCTCCATGAGTACCATGCTGTTATCTTCTGCTTCCACTTTGATCTCGTTGGGACGGTTATCCACTTTGCGCGTCGGCGTGATGATGTTCAGCATCGCCACCACCGACTTGACAGGCCCGAGCAGCCCGGTAAGCGTTGCCATATTGTACACGGCGAGGTCGGGCATACTGCCTCCCAGTTTCTCGTAAAAGAAGGCCGACCAGCTCGGGCCGTCGTGGCCGTAATGCGCATGTGCGGCCGCTACTTTCCCGAGTTTTCCTTCCTGGATTGATTGGGACATGAATGCGAATTGCGGGCTGAGGATCACAGCGGGCGCCCCCCAGATTTTGAGCCCCTTCTTCTGTGCAAGTGCCAGCAGGTCGGTACCCTCCTTGTAAGTGTTAGCCATCGGCTTTTCACTCCATATATTTCTGCCATGTTCCAGTCCGATCTTGTTCAGGCGCCCGTGCTCCTGCATGTTGGTGAGGTTTACCAGCAGGTCGAAGCCGGGCCCGGCAAGCATTTTTTCAATGGATGGGTAATAATTGGGTATCGAGTATTTGGCCGCCGCATCTTTCGCGCGCTCAACAATGATGTCGCACGTACTAACCAAAGTTACATACGGACACTTGCTCAAATGAGGAAGATATTGAGTTGACACGCTGCCGCAACCGATTACGCCCACACGGATTTTCTTATCCGCCTGTTTCGCTGCTGCCAGCAAATCCGATGGCAACATCATCGAAATGGCGCCCATGATTCCCGATTGACGAATGAATTCCTTCCGTGAAATTTTGTTTAATTTTTCCATATCAAAACGTGCTTGGTACTAGGGTTCAAAAATTGATATGATCAAAATTTGCACTCTTTCGGTTCAGCACCAAGCCCCTGACGGAAAAAGTAAAAATCCTAAGAAGATACTGTAAATATAGGGAAACTACGTAGAGAGGGTGCATTCACTATTACTGCTAAGTTTACATCAAAAATTACTTACCATGGATATTGAATCATTGATCAACGGCTATGAGTCCGGCCGGAGCCTGGGTCAGGCGTTTTACACCGATGAGCGGGTTTTCGAAAAGGATTTGCAATGCATCTGGCAAAAATACTGGCTCTTTGCCGGGGTAACTGCGAGCATTCCAAAGCCGGGCGATTATTTCACTTACCGGATCGGCAAAGACTCGATTATTATTATCCGTGGTGATAAAGGGGAAATACTCGCCCATCATAACACCTGCCGGCACAGAGGTTCGCTGATCTGCACAAAGGAGGCCGGTACCGCACCCAAATTGATGTGCCCCTACCACCAATGGGTTTACAATAAAGACGGGGCGCTTTTCAAGGCCCGGCATATGCCCGACGATTTCGATAAAACCGACATGGGGTTGCACCCGGTCCAGGTGCAGGTCGCCGAAGGACTAATCTTCATATCTCTGGCCGAAACCCCACCCGATTTCACCGCGGTGCTCGACGGCTTTCGTCCGTTTCTGCAACCTTACCAGCTGAATAAGGCAAAAGTCGCTGCCACGAAGCGTTATGTGCTGAAAACCAACTGGAAACTGATCACGGAAAATTTCCGGGAATGCTACCACTGCGGGGTCGCGCATCCCGAATATTGCAAGGCAGTGGTTGGTGCCAACCTGAAAGAATCTACGGAAGCCTATCTCCCTGAAAAACAAATGGAATGGCGGCAAAAGGGACTTGAAGTAAAAGGTATCGATTTCAAAGACGACTCCTTCCATTTTGCCATTCGCTATCCGTTACGCCCTAATGTAGAAAGTTACAGTCTGGACGGGAAAGCTGTTTCGGTCCCGATGGGCGACCACAAGGATTACGATGCCGGTGTGCTCGGCCTGGTTTGTTACCCTAACTTCTGGATCGATGCCGTAAGCGACTATGTGTGGACGATGCGCATCACACCCGTAAGCGCGTCACGCTGCTACGTGGACCTTTCTTGGCTGGTGGATTCCGAAGCTGTCGAGGGCAAGGACTACGACGTCGACCGCCTGATGGAGTTCTGGAAGGTAACCGGTGAGCAGGATTGGGAACTGTGTGAAAACAATTTCGCTGGGATCGAATCATCACACTACCAGCCGGGACCTTACGCCCCGTCTGAGCTGGATGTCGTGAAATTCGTGGATTGGTATATCGACCGTCTCCGCGAAGGCATGGCCTCAATGCGGTAATACCTCCGCCAGATACGGGCTTTCGCTGTTCATAATGTAGTACCTCGTAACCATATGACCCATTTCCAGTGCTTCCGAGGTACTCATTCCCAATAACAGGGCGGCGCAAAAGCCTGTATTGAAATTGTCGCCCGCACCGGTTAATAACCTGGGACTATCTAACTTACGGGTTGCACTATACGTCACTCCATTTCCATCGCAGCAGCATGCTTCGGTGGAATGGTGGACAACGATCTTTTGCAGGCCTGCTGCCTCGTAAAGTGCGCGGGCCATATCGGTGATTCCCGGCGGCTGGCCCGAGTCGTTGGTCAATGCTTTGTAGATAAGTTGCGATTCGTTCATATTCAAACTGAGCACCACCTCCCAGTGAGCTGAGAATTCGCGCAGCAGCCTGATCGCTTTCAGCAATTCGGCTTTCGTCTTTTTCGAACAGTCCGACAGATCGAACAAACCCAACGTTTTTACGCCGTCCGTTTTAATGAAAGGAAGCACTTCGTTCAAAAGTCCTTCCCACACTTCCGTGGAATGGGCCAGCTCACTCCAGTTCAGGAGGCCGATCAGGTCTTTCCCGGAAAAAACACGCCGAATAATGTCGATCCCGATCGTGTCGCGGACGTACTGCCAACCCGCATTGTTAATCTGCGTGGATTCGGCCATCATCATCTTATTATTCCTGAATTCGACGGCCGTGCTCATACCGGGCTCGGCGTAACTGTAGAGCGTACAGTTCGGCGACATTTGCTGAAAAATATGGTGGATATCGGGATGCCCCAAAGCCCCTATACAGTCGACTTTGCAACCAAGGCGGGCGAATGCATTGGCCGTAATCGGCATGTTCCCTCCTACTTTGAGCACTGCCTGTTCGAGCTCAAACGAAAAGTTCCGCTGCTGCTTTGCTACAATGTATTGCCCGAATTCAACGCTGTCCTCGAAGTAAGAGAGCGCGCCATTTTCCTGTTTGGCTTTCACGATCCTGACAATGGAATCGATATAGCCGTCAAATCCGAGGGCAATCTTTTTTTCATTCAGTTTTTCGGACAATCCTGCTACCAGACGTCCATCTTCTCCGACTAGGTTCGAAACTATCATCTCAGTGCTCATTAAGCAAAATTGGCTGATTCTATCACGGTGTCAAGGTATAAGTTAATCCCCGCACAGCGCTGCACCTTTTTATCTACATCCTACGGAATATTATCAAGTTAGGTTTCCATGCGGAAAATGCGTCCGAATATGACTGATTTTTTGTATTATTGCTTATAATAAATATGATTGATTCAATATGAGTACCCTGTCATCAGGGCAACGCGCCTACCACTACTCGTCGACACCGCAAACCGTCGGATGGCTCGACAATTCCCAGGAAATCTACCATTCCAATCACCGGCATCCCGAGGTCGA
>CAMLNK010000503.1 GCA_946481035.1 uncultured Dyadobacter sp.
TGATCGAGGACGATGCCTACCAGAGCAAGTACCTGGGTGATTTCCTTACCGGCAACAACATTTTTGTGCTCTATGCCTATTCGGCTACCGAAGCACTCTCGATACTTGAAACCGACCGCGTAGATGGCATTATCCTGGACGTAAGGCTGGCGGATATGAACGGATTGGATCTTTTGGATAAAATCAAAGAAAACCCGCAATGGAACGAACTGCCCGTGGTCGTGAATACCGCCGAGGACCTTACGCAGACGGACCTGGGGCGTGTGATGAAATATGCGCATCCGGTGGTGATCAAAACGAAGAAATCCAACGAGCGGCTGCTCGACGAGGTGAAGCTTTTCCTCAAAAAGATACAGCCGAAATCGCGGGAGCCGGAGGCGCCTAAGGAGTCGTTCAGCAACGCGGTGGTGAATGCGGAAAGGCTTTTTGTGGGTAAGAAACTGCTGCTGGCCGACGACGATATGCGCAACATTTTTGCATTGAGCGCCGTGCTGGAAGACGCCGGGTTCAGCATTGAAATCGCAACAAACGGCAGGGAGGCGATCGACAAGCTGGAAGATAATCCGGAAATAGAATTGATTCTGATGGACGTGATGATGCCCGAAATGGACGGTATCGAAGCAACGCGGCGGATCAGGCAGGTGCCCCGGTGGGCCAATATCCCCATTATTGCCGTGACCGCCAAGGCCATGCAGGGCGACCGCGAGCAATGCCTCGAAGCCGGTGCGAACGATTATATTTCGAAACCTGTGGACGTGGATAAGCTGCTTTCGCTGATCAAAGTCTGGTTACACGCTGCGTAATTATGGTGCTGATGGAATACGGGGAACTGGAAATACTCATCGTGCGGATCAGGGAAATTTCGGGGTTCGATTTTTCGGGTTATGCCAGGCCGTCGCTGTTGCGGCGGGCAAGCAGGTATTTGACCACGCATAAAATGGCTTTCCCGCAGCTGCTCGTGCATATTGAACAGGGCGGCAGCGTCGTGTACGGGCTGATTCAGGAGCTGACGGTCAACTATTCGGAGATGTTCCGGGATCCGGATTTTTTCAGGAAGGTGAAGGCGGAGGTATTTACTTATCTTGAATCATATCCTACGCTGCGTTTCTGGGTTGCAGGCTGTGCGTCGGGTGAAGAGGCCTATTCGCTGGCTATTCTGGCCAAAGAGGCAGGTTTTCTCGGCCGCTCGCTGATATACGCCACCGATTTGAGCAACAAGGCGCTCACGGCCGCGCGTGAAGGCGTGTTCACGCTGGGGAATGCGCGGACATTCTCGGAAAGCTATTTGGCGGCAGGGGGTATGCATTCGTTATCGGACTACTACCATGTCGCCTACAACAAAGCGGTAATACTGCCTGAGCTGCGGCGTAATATTGTTTTTTCAATGCACGACCTCATCGGCGGCGGCGCATTCAACGAGTTCCAGTTTATCAGCTGCCGTAATGTTATGATCTACTTTACCCTCGAACTCCGGCAAAAAGTATTCAGGCTTTTGTACGACAGTCTCAGCATGTTGGGTTTTCTTTGTCTCGGGAAGCGGGAAACGCTGCGCTACTCGGGTCTGGAAGAAAACTTCAAGGTGATCGATAACACACTGAATATTTACCAGAAGATCAGATGAGCATAGCTCAATAATCAAGCAAATCCTTCAAATAGCTACTCAACGAATAACCCCATGGATAATACTAAGATTTTGCTGCTGGACGACCGGGAAGAAAACCTGATCTCACTCAAAGCAATCCTTAACAGGGACGATATTGAAATATATGCCACGACATCGACCAACGAAGCGCTCCGAATTGTTTGGGAAAACGAGATTGCCGTGGCGCTGGTGGATGTTCAGATGCCCGGAATGGATGGTTTCGAATTTGCCGAGACACTTTATTCCAACCCGAAGACCCGCGAGATCCTGATCGTTTTCGTGACGGCTATTTCAAAGGAAACCACTTATGCAGTGCGCGGCCTCAAAACGGGCGCGATCGATTATCTATACAAGCCGCTCGACCCTTATATTACCAATGCGAAGGTCGATTCGCTGATCAAGCTGGCACGCAGCCAGCGCGAAATACGCGAGAAGAACAAGCTGCTTGAAAATTATGCGACGATCGTTCTCAACTCCCCGGATATCATTGCCACCGTAGAGCCCGATACGGGATCGATATTGTCGATCAACCCTTCTGTGGAGACAATCCTGGGCATTTCGGCGGCTTCGCTGATCAGAACTTCCGTGCTCGACCTGCTGGTAGATCCGTTGAGATCCAGCCTGCGTGAAGTACTGGTGAAGCGCAGTTTCGCAGGCGGCGAGACGATCGTCGTGGAAGACCAGTTTTACGGGCGGCTCCGGCAGCCGGTTTGGCTGGAACTCAGGGTAATGTACAAAAACCGCCTGCTGTTTGTGAACCTGCACGACGTCGAGAAGCGGAAAGCGCACGAACTGGCGCTCATCGACGCGCAGACGCAGGCCGAAAAGGCCCGGAAAACGAAGGAATCGTTCCTGGCGAATATGAGCCACGAGATCAGAACGCCGCTGAACGGCATTATCGGGTTGGGCAACCTGCTGTCGGCTACGGAGCTCACCGACGGGCAAAATGAGCTGGTAACGATGCTGCGGCAGTCCTCCGGATCGCTGCTGAATATCCTGAACGATATTCTCGATATATCTAAAATCGACGAAGGCAAGTTCTCGATTATCCCGACATCCACCGACCTTCGGGTGCTGGGCAAGCAGATCATTGACCTGATGCAATTCAAGGCCGATGAAAAAAAGCTGGAACTGCGGCTCACAATCGGCAACGATATTCCCGGATCTGTAACGGTGGACGGCATGCGCCTCAATCAGATTTTGCTTAATCTGATTGGTAATGCTTTGAAATTCACAGAAACCGGCAATGTGACATTAAAGATGGAGCACCTGGCCCAAACGCCGGCGGGACACAGGATACGGTTCGCGGTGGAAGACACCGGCATAGGGATGTCGGACGAGCATTTGGCCAATATTTTTTCAGAATACGGCCAGGCTTCCGAGAATACTTCGCATCAATACGGAGGTACCGGGCTGGGGCTCACCATTTCGCAGAAGCTTGTGCGGCTGATGGGCAGCGAGCTGGAAGTGAACAGCCGTTTTCACCAGGGGAGCCAGTTTTTCTTTACGCTGATACTCAAAGACGCCAACGAGAAGACAGCCGATGCTAAACCGGTGGTTTCATTCCAGGACCTGCCGTCGTTCGAAGGCAAGAAAGTGCTGGTAGCCGAAGATAACCCGATTAATGCATTGCTGTTGAAGAAATATCTCAAAGCCTGGCAGCTCAATGCCGTGATCGTAGGCAATGGGAAAGAGGCCGTGGATCAGCTGCGCGAAGAGCTTTTCGACCTGATCATCATGGATACCCGTATGCCCGAAATGGACGGTTTTCAGGCGGCCCGCGCGGTGCGTGAAGAGCTGCGCATTACAACGCCCATCCTGTCCCTTTCCGCTACGGTATTGCCCGAGGAAGTGGCTGAGGCGCTCGAAGCGGGAATGAACGATACGCTTTCAAAGCCGTTCGAACCTGAAAAACTGCACCAGAAAATAGACTTACTGCTTTCAACCATCGTGCCGGCAAACGTGTCACAGGTTTGAAGTGCAACGATTTCCGGCAACTTTTCGTAATGATTAAATGCCGGAATTCGTTGTAGGAAGAGTAATTCTAATTGATAAAACAACAAATGAAAACGATCAGAAACAGTTGGTCATTGCTGCTGTTAATAGCCCTGGGCGGTTGCAGTTCATCCAAAACGATGCCCTATGCATCGAAATGGAACGCGCCGTTCTCTTATGTGGATGAAATCAAACCCGACCAGCAGGACCAGCGGTCGCGCCTCAGATACGGAATCATCAACGACGAGCAGTACGTGTACATTACGCTCAAAACGAAGGACCCGAACACGATCCAGAACATCCTGAGCAGCGGCCTGAAAATCGCTTTCAGTCCCGAGGGGCAGAAGAAAGAAGGTTATGCGCTTACATTTCCCGTGGTCATGAAGGAAGACCGCAAAGCATTGCGCCGCGTCGAAACCGATTTGCCCAACAGCCTTGGCCTCGGATTACTCCTTGATTCGTACAATAAGGAGGCCGTTTGGAAGGACCGCGACGGCCAGCATTTGATCGACCTCGTTCGCCCGGATGGCAGCATTAAATCGCATATTGCCATGGACCGCGACGGCGAATTGACCGAGCAGATAGCGATCCCGTTCGCGCTCATGAATGTGAATGCGCGCGAGACGTCCATGATGGGAATGAGCATTAAAGTCGACGGACAATCGTCGTCCAATTCAGGTTTCAGTCCGCGCATCGGTATTGGCCTTGGCGGCGGCATCGGAATGGGCGGCGGCATGGGAGTAGGCATTGGTACCGGCGGGTATAACTCACGTTACAATGGCAACGATCGCAATGTAGACATTCGCCTGGAAGTACAATTGGCGAGAGCTAATTAAACCAGTCTTTATCAGGATTTCGGCCCGTGGCATTT
>CAMLNK010000504.1 GCA_946481035.1 uncultured Dyadobacter sp.
AAACGAAACAATCGTTTTGGCAACCTTGACAGGACTGTCAACCGTCCTTTTAAACTCGATGGTCAGCCCCTCTCCTTCCTTAATTAACTGAATAATACTTTTGTCCATGCGTTTAAATCAACCCGTATTTCTTGCCCGGCATCGACCGGACCATTCCCTGGAATTCGAGGTTCAGCAACAATGTCGCCAGCCGGTTCAGATGTATTCCCGACTGCCAGGCCAGCTCGTCGATTTGAATGGCACCCTGCTGTTTTAACAACGAAAGTATCTGACCCTCGTCCTGGGTAAATCCCTCGAAAGTCATCACCGAATGGTCCGCCCGGGAAATTGGCGCTGCTTCCGGCATCCCTTCGCCCCAGCCCAGGGCGTCGGCCATATCGGCCACCGAAGTAAAAATCGCGGCCTTGTTATCGCGGATCAGAAAATTGCAACCTTCCGATTGCGGGTCGTT
The DNA here is from genome assembly GCA_946481035.1 of uncultured Dyadobacter sp. The sequence continues at coordinate 452 of CAMLNK010000504.1, forward strand.
GATAGCCCCGGGCACCGCGAATACCTCCCGGTGGTAGTTCTGTGCAAATTCAACGGTGATCAGACTCCCGCCGGTACGCCCCGATTCCACTACAATAGTAACATCACTGAGCCCCGCAATAATTCGGTTCCGCGCCGGAAATCTCATAAAATCCGGCTTTGTTCCCAACGCATTTTCGGTGACGATCCCGCCGTTGTCCTGCATTTCAAATGCCGTACGCTGATGGACAGCCGGATAGATCACATCCAGCCCGCTTGCCATCACGCCCAGCGTGGCCAGGTTGTGTCTCAGGCAATGCCGGTGGGCAGTGATATCCACACCATATGCCAGCCCACTGACAACCAGCGGCTGGTAGGGCACCAGATCACGAATGATATTTTCGGTAACAGATTTGCCGTAGTCACTGATTTTCCGTGTACCCACGATCCCCACCGTACGCGGCCAGTTGAAATCCGTATTCCCTTTGGCATACAGTGCAATAGGGGCATCATAAAGCGGCCGCAGGCGCGACGGATATTCGGGCTCATTGAAGAAAAGTAATTGTGTCCCGGTTTTGCGGCATTGCGCGAGCTCTTTTTCAGCCAGTTCCATTTTGTTTTTACCCAAAACGGCCTTCACGATCTTGTCACCGATACCGGGGATTTTAATGAGCTTTTTGTAATCGGCCTGGAAAACCTGGGTAGCACCGCCACAGTAGCTGATGAGCTGACGGATCGTCACGGCCCCGATTCCGGGCGTGTGCATAAGCGCAAGGATGCAGATTTTCTCTGCGTCGGAGGATGGCTGCATGATATAGTGTGCTGGTTGAGTTGGTGAATGCCGACGCCTGGCATGCATTTTGCGAATATACGTCGTCAGTTCGTTTTCAAAAGTAAACAATAATCTGAAAACCATATATGGAAAACCCGGAAACCGAAGTAGCCGAAACCGAGCAACATTACGAAGGCATGGGCGCCACTTGCCATCCTGAGGGAGTTTATTATCGCGTGTGGGCGCCGCACGCCGAAAGTGTTTCGGTCATAGGAAGTTTCAACAATTGGGATGCCGCGGCCAATCCGCTTCAATCCGAAGAGAATGGCATGTGGGGCGCGCTCGTTGAAAATTCCAGAGAAGGCGATGAATACAAATATCTTCTCAAAACACCTGCCGGAGAGCTGCACCGTAATGACCCCTATGCCCTGAAAATGACCAATTCTGCCGGTAATTGCATTGTCTACAACCACGAATCTTTCGACTGGCAGGATGTGACGTTCCAAATGCCCGGCTGGCATGAGCTGGTGGTTTACGAGCTGCATGTCGGCACTTTCAATGTAAAAGAGCAAGGGCAGGTCGGTACATTTTACACCGCTATCGAGCGCATTACCTATTTGAAAGACATGGGTTTCAATGCGGTGGAGCTGATGCCCTGCTCGGAGTTTCCTGGTTCGAGGTCGTGGGGCTATAACCCGGCCAACCCGTTTGCGATAGAATCCGATTACGGTGGCCCCGACGGTTTGAAAGCATTTGTAAAAGCCGCGCACGAGGCTGGTATTGCTGTGATTTTGGATGTGGTGTACAACCATTTCGGCCCGTCGGATCTCGACCTGTGGCAGTTCGACGGCTGGCAGGAAAACAATGGCGGCGGCATTTACTTCTACAACGACTGGCGCTCGGAAACCCCGTGGGGCAATACCCGCCCCGATTACGGCCGCGGCGAAGTGCGCCAGTACATCCACGACAATGCCATGATGTGGCTCCGCGATTACCGCATCGACGGCCTGCGCATGGATATGGTGCCTTACATCCGTAATGTGAAAGCCAATGGCAATCCCGGCGATGATATTCCCGAAGGTATTTCGCTCATGCAATGGATCAACAAGGATATCCGTGAAACCTGCGGAAACTGCATTACGATCGCCGAGGATATGCATTCGCTGGATTTCATCACCAACTCGGTCGAAAACGGCGGCTTGGGTTACGGATCACAATGGGATGCGGAGTTCGTTCATTCCGTCCGCGAAACGATCATTACCGCCAACGACCAGGACCGCAATATGGACAGCGTGGTCACAGCGATCACAAACCGTTACAATGCCGACGCTTTCCAGCGCATTATCTACACCGAATCGCACGACGAAGTTGCCAACGGTCAGGCGCGTGTGGCCGAGGAAATCGCCGATGGTGATGTAAATAACTGGTATTCCAAAAAGCGGGCGGCCCTGGGCGTGGCGCTGGTACTCACTTCACCAGGCATTCCGATGATATTCCAGGGCCAGCCGCTACTGGAAGATAAATGGTTTTCCGACAGCGACCCGATCGACTGGTCCAGGCTCGAAAAATTCAGCGGCTTCGCAGCATTGCATCGTGACATGATCCATATCCGCAGAAACTGGTTCGGCGTCACCAAGGGCCTACAAGGACAGAATGTCGACATTATCAGGCAGGACAATGAGAAGAAAGTAATCGTAATGCACCGCTGGGACCAGGGCGGGCCGAAAGATAGCGTGGTAGTCGTATTCAACTTCTCAACCGAAACCTTCTCCGATTACAAAGTCGGCTTCCCGCGGGCTGGTAAATGGAACCTGCGGTTTAACAGCGACAACGAATATTACGACGCCGATTTCTCAAATCTGGGCGTTTTCGACGTCGATACCATGGATGGAGAGATCGACAATTGCAGCCAATTCGCATCGTTGCAAATCCCGCCATATTCAGCCTTGATCTTTTCGCAGGAAGAGTAAAAAGGAGGAAAGGGAGGAATGGAGGATGGATTTTCTCTTCCTCCTTTCCTCCCTTCCTCCCTTCCTCCTATCTTCCCTTAATCAATACTCCTGAAAACCCGGTCCCAGCGGATCTTTTTGAGGAAAGTGGTTGGGTTGGGGTCGATGGACATCCAGACGAACACCGCTTTTCCAACGATATGGTCCTTGGGTACGAAGCCCCAGTAACGTGAGTCGGCGGAATCGTGGCGGTTATCTCCCATCATGAAATAGTAATCCTGTTTGAAAGTATAGCTGCTGATCTGCTTGCCTGCGATGGTGACTTTGCCCTTTTCCACGACGACATTTTCATTGCCGTCGAAATTCCGGATGATATCGCCGTAAAGCGCAATGTTGACTTCGGTTAAGGGGACGGTCATACCGGTTTCCGGTACCGTAATGGGTCCATAGTTGTCCTTGTTCCAGTCGATCGCTTCGCTTGCCGGGAAAAGGTAAGGCTCTTTCAGACCTTTTTCCATAAACACCGGCTGCACCCGCTTCACGAAATCATAGCCTTTCAATTTTTCAGCCAATGCGGCAGTCGTCTTTACCACATACCCCATTTCGTCATTAGAGGCAATACTATCACCGAATGTCTCGGTAAACTGCGCATAATCGACAATTCCGTTCTTGTGAAATACATTCTCTTCATTGACAGCCGTTTTTACCGAAACAAAATACTCGTTCTGCATACGTGCGGGCATTGCCTGTGCCTGCCCGTTCACATACACCTGCCCGCGACGGATTTCCAGTTTATCGCCGGGAATGCCCACACACCGTTTGATATAATTCGAACGTAAATCGGTCGGATGCGGGTGCAGGTCAGGGAGTACTGTACTGTATTTCTGATACATGTCCGGATGCTCGACGGGCAAATAGAATACGACCACATCCCCATTTTTGACGTCCGTAAAACCGGGCAGGCGGTATTGCGGAAGCTTTATCCAGTCGAGGTAGGAAGGGATGCTGGTGCCCCAGATCGTCTGGTGCGTGAGCGGCACCTGCAATGGCGTAATGGGCGTGGTAGTGCCATAATGCAGCCTGCTCACAAAGAGGTAATCACCTACCAGCAGGCTGTTCTCCATCGAGGGAGTCGGGATCACAAATGCACTGAAAAACAGCCAGCGGATCAATGTGGCTGCAACTACGGCGAACAGTATCGAGTCGAACCATTCACGAAAAGGGGATTTCTTGCGCGCCTTCGTTTCGGGCTTTGGGAGTGTTTGTAGCATAGCGTTATATTAACGGCTGACGGAAATTTCAGACCATGGACCGCCGACCATAGACCATGAATTTATTGTCATGTCTTGTGCAATACC
>CAMLNK010000505.1 GCA_946481035.1 uncultured Dyadobacter sp.
GAGCCTTCTTCACCTCATTCACCTCCTTCCTCCGCCAATAATTAGCCAGAATCGACCCCGAGATATTCATCCATGGGCTGAATACCGCCGCTGCCAGCCCCACAGTGCCTAATTTTCCCATGGTACCCGCCAGGCCGGAAGCCATTCCGCCATTTTGCAAACCCACTTCAAATGCCATTGTGCGTGCGGAGGCCTTGTCCAACCCCAGCAACCTGCTCAGCCAATACCCGAAAAAATACCCCGCCGAATTATGCACAACCGACACGAAAAATAGCAGGAAACCGACTTGCAAAAGGTTGTCGCGACCGGCTGCGGTGGTAACGGTGGTGAAATAGATAATGCCGAACATGGAAACGTAAGGCATATACCGGTCGAGATTTTTGAACGATAATGTGACCAAATGATAAACCAATCCTACCAGTACGGCGCCGGCGAAGAATGAAAGCACTTCGAGCGACTGCAAGGCCGTCTCGGAAACAGTGCCGCCCAACCATGACCATAAGCCTAAAACCAGCCCTCCAAGCCACGCCAGACAAACTGACGCTATACTATAAACGTTTCGCCGTCCGCGAGGCGAAGCTGTTTTCAAAAAGTCGTGGATCAATGCGGCTCCGATGGGCACTATGACGATCTTGATGATCTCCATCATCATGTCCAGGAAACGAATCTGAATGAGCGTCCCCGCAAGGATTTTCATCAGAAAAGGCGTCAGAAATGGGGCTGCGAGTGTGGTCATGGCGGTTACGGCCACGGAAAGTACCAGGTTGGCCCTTGCGATGTAAACCATTACATTAGAGGCTAATCCGCTTGAACACGAGCCTAGTAATATGATCCCCGCCGCGATTTCGGGGTCGAAATGGAAGATTTTGGTCAATGCAAAACCGGTAAGTGGCATAATGGTGAAATGACTGCATAACCCGACCAAAACGCCCTTCCCCGAAGTGGCTAGTTCCGAAAAATCGCGAAGACTCATCTGAATACCCATTCCGAACATTACAAACTGCACCACTATGAGTATGAGCCACTTATTCCGCAGATCAAAGTCTCCTATATGCAAAAACGATTGCGGATAAGTCATGCCGGCCACCACGGCAGCCGCTATCCAAGCCGTATATTGGTAACCTTGCAAAAACGGAATGGCGCCAATCCCGATAGCCCAGGCTACTGCCGTACCCAACGCAGCTGCTCTGAACAATTCATCAGCCTGAGTCAACCAGGCGAAGACCAGCAATGCAATGCCTATCCCGGCTAATGCGAGGCATATTTTCCTGAATATCAACATTATGAATCCTGATTAATCACTGAGGCGAGGAAACGGATTGCCTCCGGCGGACTGGCAATAATAGGAACTGTTTTTTCCGCTTCGGGCAGCGTGTCCACAACGCGTGCCATAGACGCCTGAGCGAGCAGGATCACGTCCACCTCCGCGGATAGCTCGCGTAACGCCTGCGCGACCATCTGATCGTGCAAGCCCGGATTTCCACCCATCAATGCGTCGAATGCGCCTTCGCAGAGCTTGCTCGTCAATTGAATGTCCTTTCCAGCGACCTGTGCGCGGCGTTTAACAAGATCCGCGGTCGGTTCCAGCGTAGTGGGCAACGTCGCCACTACACCAATTCTCGTGCCCTTTGAAACAGCCAGATCGGCCATCGGCTGGTCGACCCGAAGCACAGGCACTGACGAAAGTGTGGCAGCGGCTTCCACCGCTCTTCCTATGGATGAGCAAGTTACCAAAATGCGGTCCGCGCCGGCGGCTTCTGCCGAAGCCACATAATCGACAACCCGCCGGGCCGTTCCCGGCGCAAGCTTGCCTTTCGCGATCACATCCTTGATCAGGCTGTCGTCGACAATGTTAAACACATTTACCCCTGGCAGATATTCACTGCATAATTGCTGAAAGATCGGCACGAGCGTAGCCGAGGTGTGGATCAGACCTAATGTCACTGGTTTCATGAATGCGTTTTCGGAAAAGTCAGTTGTGAACTTTATCGCGGAGCGAAACGAGAATTACTTTCGTTTATATTCTAATTGTTTCGAAATTTAATCAAGTATGATGATTTTACAAAGGCAAAACCAAAAAAAGACCGGACATAATCCGGTCTTTTTAATCCTTTACTATCTATGTTAACCAATCAAAGTCTTTGTCATTCCCGGTATTCTTTGATCCGCAGTGCCAGGTAAGGCGTCATGGGCAGGCGGATCGATGTTCTTTTCTTGTCATAAATCCGGTAATCGGCCGCTTCGGCTATTTCAAACACTTCCGGACGCTCATCGATCGTCATATTCCAGGTGTCGATTACCTCTACTTTAAATTTCCGTTCGGCTTTCGGTCCACCCTTGCGCGGCAGGCTGAACTCCCATTCGGACTGCATATTCTTACCCAGATACACCAGGTAATAGCTGCTGTCGGCGCGCGAGGTGTGGTGATCCTTCCACGGATCCGACAATTCCAGCGGCCCCGGCGCTTCTTCCAGTATTTTTCTCAAAAAACCGATCCGGGCCGGACTGCTGCCGATCAGGCGTCCGCCCTTGGCCCAAAAAATGGTATCGCCGGCATTCTTGTAGGTTTCTCCGTGCGTCACATACGTACCTGCAATCACGCCTTGCCAGAACGCCTCGGTCATTTCCTCACCACTCAAATGTCCCCAGCGCTGCTGCAAATCACCTTCGTAACACACTTCATCATAAACCATCGGCCTGAAAAACACGTCCCTCAACAACGTAGCACGGCCAAAATCTTCGACGGTGGAGCCATTTTGAATGCTGACGTGCGTAAACTCCGGCTTCCAGTTGTCGTAATAAACGCTTCCGTTGTGGATCGAACACAGATGGCCGTAGGGATCCGCACCCACCACCGCTTTGGTATAAATGTCCCAATCGGCGCGCGGTTTGGTTTTGACGTAATCGAATTCGTTGGCCATCGACCACCACACATTCCTGAAAGAGGCCAAACGGGCCGTCAGGTAACGGATATATTTCAGATCGTTCTCCTTACCAAGACTGTCAAATCCCCAATGACCCTTATCGTACGGATGGAAAATGATCACATCCGCTTCGATACCCAGCTTTTTCAAATCGTCGATCCGTTTTTCGAGGTGCTGGAAAAACGCAGGCTCGAACCGCGACAGGTCCCACTGAAATTTCGGTTTACCTTTCGCATCCTTTGTCTCCCCTTTTTTCACATAAGGATAGTACGGAGGCTCGTTCTCCACGTGGGAATAATATTTTGGAAAAACACACATCCTGACCTTGTTGAACGGCGCATTCGCGAGCGTTTTCAGGGTAATTTCTTCCAAACCTTCGGGCTGGTGCGTCCAGGCATACAGTGTTGTCCCGAAAGGATAATATCGCTTACCATCGGCATATTTAAAATGGTAGTTATCAGCCACTTGCACCGGCCCGTGATTATCCTTCCCCGGCTCTACACAGGTGAATGCACCGGTTTTGCCGTTCAGGGATTTGCTGTTACTGATCGTGTTATACTTCCATTCGCCGGTTTTTCGGGGCATGAAACGTACTTTATACTGACCATTCCCGTCATAAAATCCGTCCACCTTAATCTTTTCAGTACCGTTTGAAAACTCTGCGGACAGGTTAACGTCAGCAAACGGGTTACCTGTTTGCGGCCCGGCCAGCGCAATTTCAAAGCGGTCCCAGCGCTCCACGGCACCCTGCGCGAACACCGAAAAAGAATACCAGAAAAGAGCGACTATTAAACAAAAGAACTTCATGATCAATGCGTTATGTAAATTTGCGGCACCGCGGCAACGGCTTCCTTCCAACCCAGGTAACCTGCCTTTACCGCATCGTTGGCGGCATCCGGCAGGACCGACGAATGGTCCGCACTTAATTTTTGTAAATAGTCAATATCAGGGTAAACACCGGAATATAAACCTGAAAGATATGCCGCACCCAAAGCCGAAACTTCCGGAAAACCCAGGTTAACAACCGGCTTTTCCAGTAAATCGGCCAACATTCGTACGACGAAATTATTGGAGGTTAACCCTCCGTCTATTTTCAATTCCTGCAATGCAATGCCCGTATCCGATTCCATCGCAACGATCACATCCTTGATCTGAAATGGAATGGATTCCAGTGCCGCGCGCACAATGTGGTTTTTGTTTGAATTAAATGTCAAACCTGTAATGGAAGCCTTCCGGCCCATGTCCCAATGCGGTGCTCCCAGGCCGCTGAACGCCGGAACGAGGTAAACACCACCACTATCTTTGACCGAGCGCGCCATTTGTTCCGTTTCCCGGACATCGGTAAACAGTCCGAGGTTCGTTCGGAGCCACTCGATCGTCGCGCCGCACGTTACTATCACTCCTTCCAGCGCATATTCCACCCTGTCGCCCGCGCTCCAACCGATCGTCGTCACCATTCCCTGGTGCGATGGTTTCGGTTCAGGACCGATGTTCATTAAGATGGAAGAACCGGTTCCTAATGTGGCTTTGGCAATGCCGGGGCCAAAGCAACCTTCGCCGAATGCCGCAGCATGCGAATCCC
>CAMLNK010000506.1 GCA_946481035.1 uncultured Dyadobacter sp.
AACAAAAGAAGTTTTTGAGTTATTCAATTCGCTCACTTGCAGAATGTGTCAATTGCCTTCATCTTTCCCGAAGAAGAGATTATATCACGCCCGAGATCTTCGCCCACCTCTACAACCGTTCCGAAGAGTTATTCGCGAAGATGAACCGGTTTCGCAGCAGTTTGGGATGAACGTAACAACCATAAATCGGCGGTCGGTGGTCGGCGGTCCATGGTCAAAAAACCGCTTTCAACCTTCTCCCACAATCCCTAACGCCCTCAAAACCTCGCCCCGGTACGACTTCCCGATCGGCAACTTTTCTCCGTGTGCGGAAACTTCATTGGGAAAAATGTCTTCGATGAAATGGGTATTCACTGCAAAGCGACGGTGAATGCGGATAAAGCGGCCGGGTTCCAGCTGTTCGGTGAAATCGTTGATCGTGGAACGGACCATTACTTTCTTCCGGGACGTCAGGTGCAGGAGGACGTAGTTGGCTTCGCTTTCCAGGTAGAGGAGTTCATCGAAAAAAACCTTCCGAAAAACGTAGCCGTCTTTTACGAAAATGAAATTTTTAGGGACGGTAGCAACAACCTTTTCGGCTTTGGCGCCGGTTTGGACGGCGCTGAAATTATGAAAGGCGATTTCGATCGCTGCGTAAAGCTCTTCTTTGGTAAACGGCTTCACGATATACGCGTGCGGCTTCACCGTTTTGGCGCGGTCGATAGTTTCGAAATCGCTGTTGGCGGTGAGGAAAATGAACGGCAGCTTGTAGGTTTCATTAATACGTTCGGCCACATCGAAGCCATCTTTCCGGCCTGCGAGCTGGATATCGAGCAGCACCAGGTCGGGTTTGTCGGCATCGAGCATTTCGAAAGCTTCGGTATAGCTGATCGCCGGGCCGCAATGCGCATAGCCCAGCTCTTCGAGCGTGCTCACAATCGTACGCGCGATCACGAGCTCGTCTTCCACAATACCTATTTTCAGTTCTGCCATGAGGGTTTAGTCTTGATTTTTACGCACTTCCCGATTCGTAAAATGAATGGTAAACACCGCGCCTTCCAATGTCCGGTAATGCACGCGGCCGCCAATTTGCCTGCTGAGGTCATTCACCAGCTGCAAACCGAGCGTCTTAGCCTTGCCCAACTCGAAATCCGGGGGCAAACCGGGACCATTGTCGGAATAAACGAGTTGATACCTTCCTTCCGAAACGGCACGGATCGTCACCGCTATTTTACCATCGGGTACATCTTTGAATGCATACTTAAACGAATTTGATAGTAATTCGTTCAAAATTAGCCCCAGGGGCACCGCCGAATCGATATCCAGGTGCATATCGGGCACATCTATCAGCAGTGAAACCTGCTTTTCCCTTTGAAATACACTTTGTACCTGCCTGGCCAGGTCGCCGGTGAAGCGTTTCAGATCAATGCTGCTGAGGTTTTCGAACTGGTACAGGTTCTGGTGGATCAATGCGATACTCCGCACCCGGTTCCGTCCCTCCTGCAATGCTTCGCGCGCCGCTTCGTCGGTAAGGTTCTTGCCCTGCAATTCGAGCAGGCCCGAAATCACCTGCAAGTTGTTTTTGACCCGGTGATGGATCTCTTTCATCAGCACATCCTTTTCCAGCAGCAATGCCGTCTGCTCCGAAAGCGACTGTTTCAGCTGCGTTGTCCGCTCGTCCACGGTTTCTTCCAGCCGCCTCTTTTCCCTGGCCAATTGCTTGATCCTGAATTTAATAAACAGATATATCACCAACCCAAGCAACAATGCGACGATGAGAATGAAGTACCATTGCAGGTAAACGGGTTTCAGCACTTTCACGGGAATGCTCAGCTCGTCCTTGTTCCACGCCCCTTCCCTGTTCTGCGCCCGGACTTTCAATACATAATCACCATAGGGCAAACCGCTGATCCGGACGGAATTTTCACTAGTAAAAACCCAGTTTTTGTCTACCCCCTCGATCTGATAGGCATAGCGGCCGGTATTCTGGTGGCTGGCAATGTGCTGACCGACATCGCTGCCGTTCTCGTCATTGGCAAAATCCAGTAACTGAAAATCCAGCGTAAAGAATTTATCTCCCGGTTCGAGGACGATAAGGTGTTTGTGAAGCAGTTCGGCCGTTTTGTTGATCAGCTCATTGGCCGAGCCGACAAACTGGTTGAAGGCGATCACCCGCAATGGCACGCGCAGCTGCGAAGTATCGGTTCTGAAATCGCGGGGATCGAAACCGACCACGCCATTCAGGCCCCCGAAATACAGCTTGCCGTCCGCGGCTCGAAATGACGACGTTCGGTTGAACTCGTTGTGGGAAATGCCGTCGGTAGTGGTGTAGGTATTCACTGAAAAATCCTTGCGGTTGAAGCGGATGAGCCCGTAATCGGAACTGATCCAAAGGTTACCGAATGCATCCGGCTCGATGCGGTAGAGCACGTCGGACGGGAAACCCGCCGTGATATTGAACTGTCGCGACAGGTTTGTCTTCGGGTTCCAGCGGTAAAGTCCTTCCCCATTCGTGGCGAGCCACCACATGCCGCCGGTATCCTGCCAGGCATCGAGCAGGCTCAGTCCGTTCAGAAACGGCGATTCCAGCCGCACCATCCGCAATGGCTGCCCTTTCCCGGGCGCCGGGTTACCCGTGAGCTGATACAAACCGTTTTCGGCCACCGCCCAAAGCATCCCTTTTTGATCACGGAAAAAACGGTAGACAAACCTCGCCTCCGGTCCGGCAACGGGCAGGGAATCGAATCGGCCGGTTTTGGAGTTAAAGACAGAAAACCCATTGATACAGCCTGCTATTAAAAGACTATCATTGAACGAACAAAGCGACCATATCTCGGAAGGTGGCGCCATTGGAAAGCCGATAAACCTTTTCAGGGTTTCGTCGTACCTCGACAATGCGAAACCGCCCGTGTAGAGCGCGCCGCCATGCCTGGTAAGGCCGTAATTGATAAAACTATGGCTTGTCCCCTGAATGCGATCGTTTTGTTGAATGAATGTATGTCCCCACACGTTCGCGACCACGTTGCCGCGCCCATCCGCGAGGATGCCGCGAGCCTGCCCATTCGGCTCCATAGCCTGCTGACTGGTCGAAAAATAGGGTTTGAAGCGGTTCTTCTTAATGGTCAGCTGCATCACGCCCGACGACGTGCAAAGCCAGAGATTTCCCAGCTTATCGGGAAAAAGCCGGTAGATGAACAGGTTTTCGAAGCCTTTCAATTCCGATTTGCCCATTACTTTCAGAAATGCGTGCTTATTCCAAAGATACAGGGCATCGGTAGCGATGTAGAATGCCGTCGATTGCCCGTCCGTAGCCGGCCATATTTGGTACCAGTAGCGGCCGACTACCGTATTCAGATTGTATTGAGCGAGGTTTTGAGCAGGCGTGAGACGGCCGCGGCCATCCAGCTTGTCCACCGCGAAATGATCCGTGTCGGTCGCGGTATTGTAAGTAATGAGCAATTCGTTCCGTTCCGTCAACCCGATGGGCAGCGACCGCAGCACGTTATGCTGCCGGAACGAGGTCACTTTTTTACCCTTCACCACGTATTGTACCTGCTGGTTGTACAGCTTCAAATGTGCCGTTCCCTGGATGAAAGTACTGGTAGGCCCGGTGGTGCGGTAGTCGACCACCGAATCTTTTGCCCATCCCTTCATTTCCAGCATGAGCCTGAACCCTGTTTTGGAAGAATACCGCCAATACCGGAATGGCGAAGCGGTGAGGAAGCTTACTTCACCGGTACCATCGTTGGCAACCCAGTAAACGTCCCGTTCCTTGAATGGCAGATTGGGGAAAGCGTCGGTCAGCGTTGTTACCCGTTGGGTGGTCGCATCCATTACATCCACTTTCCCGATGGTGGTGAGCTGAAAGCCGGCGGCACCGTATTGCAGGAAAAGCCGGTTGGCATCGTCGATCGCGATCTGCACTACCTTATTCTCCTGAAGTCGGTTCCGCTGGCGGGTAAACAGCAGACATTTGTTGCCGTCGAAGCGGTTCAGCCCGTTACGTGTGCCGAACCATAGAAAACCGGAAGAATCCTGCACCCCGCAAAAAACCTCGTGGGACGCGAACCCGTTTTCGACCGAAAGCAATCGTTTGGTAATAGTGTATTCCAAACTGGCAGGTATGGAATCACCCTGCCCGAGCGCTGTAAAGGCATTCGGGAAAAGCAGCAGCAACCAGAAAATACGGAAACGGCGCGAGGCAGGTTTCCAAACCCGACGATCTGCCAAGAGAGATTACTTTGAAGTGAATGCGGCAAGTTAGCCGAAATTTCACAAAATATCCTGTCCCGCGCCCTGAGAGCGATTACTGGTTTGCGCCGCCGTTTACCAGCAAATGCTGGCCGTTTACGAAGGAAGAAAGATCGCTGGCAAAGAATTCGGCGATATTAGCCACGTCTTCCACCTCGGCAAGGCGGCCCATCGGACAGCTGTCGAGCAGCGATTTACGCAGTTCGGGATAGCTGCCTTCTTCTGCGAAAATACCCGAATGGTCGACGGCGAACGGGATGATCGAGTTCACGGTC
>CAMLNK010000507.1 GCA_946481035.1 uncultured Dyadobacter sp.
CTACCAGGCCAAAAACTTCGCCTGGAACCTTAATTTCAATGCGGCGTACAACGTCACCAAAACGCTCGACCTGGGCGGCAATGTAAGCGACGCAATGATCACCGTCGGCACCGGCGACTTTACGGGCGAGCTCCGGCAGGTGGTAGGCAAATCGATGGGTCAGCTTTACGGCTTTGGTTACCTCCGCGACGCCCAGGGCCGCCAGGTTTTCGACGCCGGAAATGGTCGCCCGCTGCGCACGCCCACGCAAATCGCGTTCGGGAGCGCATTGCCGAAGTGGGTAGGGGGCATTACCAACAGTTTTAACTACAAAAACTTCTCCGCCTCGGTGCTGATCGATTTCAAACTGGGGCATAAGATGATTTCGGGTACCAACCATAATGCGTGGCGGCACGGTTTGCTGAAAGAGACATTGCCGGGGCGTGCGGAAGGCTTCATTATCGGCGACGGCGTGAATCCGAACGGTGAAGTTAACCAAACGAAGTCGGTGGTGCAGGCCTATTATGAGACGGTTAGGTCGCAGAATATCGCCGAGCAGTTTGTGTACAATGCGGGTTTGTGGCAATTGCGGCAGATTACATTTGGCTACGATTTCGCGCGGTTTTTACCTAAAAACATCCCGTTTATCAAAGGTGCGCGGCTGAGCATTGTCTCGAACAACGTGGCGGTCCTCAAAAAATGGGTACCGACCATCCACCCCGATCAGTTCGGTTTCCCGTCCGACAACCTCATCGGCCTCGAAGCGACCGGCTTACCCATTACGCGTAGCACAGGGTTCAATCTTAACCTGAAATTCTAAGCCATTGACTATGAAAAAGGCATTACAAATATTGATCAGCGGCATTTGCATCATGGCAATGCACGCCTGCGACAGTGGTTTTGATGAAATGAATATCAATCCCATTGCCCTTACTGCCGTAAATCCTGCCTATCAGCTCAATACCACCATCGTCAACACCGCGCCGGTGTACGGCAACCTGAGCTACGAAACGACGATCGTCAAGCAAATGATCACGCCGTTCAGCGGGCAGGGCTCGGCTGCGAATTTTAACCAGGATAACCGCGGCGTGACGTCGGGTAACTGGAACACCTATTACCGGACCATTATCAAGGAACTGGCCGATGTGGTCGCGAAAACGAAGGATGATGCCGGCCGCACGAACTTGTACAATATGGCGCGGATCTGGAAGGCGTATGCATTTATGGTGCTGAGCGATACTTATGGCAATATCCCTTACGCCGAGGCAGGTTCCGGCTTTCTCACCGGCAACACCACACCCGCCTACGACAACCAGGAGGCGATTTACAACGATATCCTCGCCGAACTGGATGCCGCATCGAATGCACTGGACGCTTCCAAAACGGCTGTTTCGAGCGATGTGCTTTATGGTGGGGATGTTTTGAAATGGAAAAAACTGGGTAATTCGCTGTTGCTGCGCGCGGCCATGCGGCTCTCGAAAATCAACCCGACAAAGGCGGCTGAATATGTTGCGAAAGCGGTGGCAGGTGGATTAATGCAATCCAACCAGGATAATGCGGTGATCCGGCATACGGCCAGTTTTACCAATCCGGTAGGAAGTTCGCTGAACGGCGGGCAGTCGGCATTCTATTACCTGGATGATGAATTTGTGACCTATCTATCGACCAACAACGACCCTCGCCTGGCGTCGATCGCGGTGCGTTACGTGGGCGCGCAAAGCGGTGCCGACCAGGTGGAGGCGAAGGCCAACCGGTCGGTAGCGGTGCAGATAGGGATGCCGCAGGGGTATGATAATACCACCATTAGCGCCGATGTGGCTGCCAAAAAGTTGGCGAGCCTCTGGGATTACAGCCAGCTCGACCGGACGCGGATGGCCGCATTGACGGCTCCGAGCTTCCTCGTTACCTATGCGCAAACCCAATTTTTGCTGGCCGAAGCGGTGGTCCGCAAATGGACTACCGGCGACGCCGCAGCCTTGTATGCCGAGGGGATCAAGGCGCATATGCTGCAATTCGCGATGTACGGCGCGGGCACGGCCATCGGTGACGCGGCCATTGCCTCGTACGTGAGCGCACACCCGCTGCATGCGGGCAAGGAGCTGGAAGAGATCAATACGCAATATTGGGTAGCGTCGTTCCTGATCGGCCCCGAGGCATTCGCCAACTTCCGCCGCAGCGGTTTCCCGGTTTTAAAACCCAACCCATACCCCGGCAGCGACCTCAAAACTGAACCATTTATCCGCCGGCTAACCTACACCGATGCCGAATTGAACGTGAACCACGATAATGTCCAGAAAGCGATCGCCGTGCAAGGTCCCGACCTGCTCGACACGCGGGTGTGGTGGGACAAGAAATAGCATTGTATCAACCGATTTTTGAATGAAAAACCTAAAAAAAAGACTGAAAAACGGGGAAACCCTGCACGGCTGCTGGCTCAACACCGGCAGTTCGCTCACTGCTGAGATCGTAGGACTGGCCGGTTTCGACTGGGTACTCATCGACCTGGAACATGGAGCGGGCTCCGAAAAGGATGTGCTTTACCAGTTGCAGGCGCTCGAACACACGCCCACGGCCGCGATCGTACGCGTGGAAAGTTCGGAAAGCCAGCGCATTCACCGCGTGCTCGACATGGGTGCGGAGGGGGTAATGTGTCCCAAAATCCTGAACCCGGAGGGAGCGCAAAAGCTCGTGCAGGGCCTGCACTATCCGCCGTTTGGCGGTCGGGGTGTAGCCAAAATGGTGCGTGCAACGGGTTTTGGGCTGCATTTTCAGGAATATTACGACAACAGCCGGGACAATATCCTGGGTATCGCGCAGATCGAAACGGTGGAAGTACTCAATCACCTCGATACCGTGGCTAATATGGAAGGCATCGACGTCCTTTTCATCGGCCCGGCCGATCTTTCGATGGAGCTCGGCATTTTCGGGCAGTTCGATCACCCGAGGTTCCGTGAAGCCGTTCGGGAAACGTGCGAGGCCGCAAGAAAAGCAGAAAAGGCAGTAGGTATCCTGTTTTTCAATACCAGTGAATACACGGCCTATCACGAACTGGGCATCCGGTTCATCGCGTGCGGCTCCGACGCCACTTTTGTCGCCGAGGGGGCCCGCACCATGGCCAAAAAGCTGAACGAACTCCGTCCATCAATCTAAACCTGACCATTCATGACTTTCATGACCGTTCTATTCAGCGATCCGCTCTTCATTCTGCTCATTGGCGTGATCATCGTGGTGGGAGGCATCATTTTCCTGCAACTGCATCCTTTCCTGGCGCTTATTCTGGCTGCGTTTGTGGTGGCGTTGCTCACGCCCGCGGCGTCGGTCGAGGCATTTGCGATCGGGAAAGGTTCCTCACCCGAAGCGGCCGAGGCATTAGCCAGGAAGAGCATAGGTGAGCGCATTGCCACGGAATTCGGCAGTACTTGCGGTAAAATCGGCATTCTGATCGCGATGGCGGCCATTATCGGCAAAGCCATGCTCGAAAGCGGGGCTGCGGAGCGCATCGTGCGTTCGATGCTGGCGGTGACGGGCGTAAACAATGCGCCGTTCGCGTTCCTGGTGAGCAGCTTCTTCCTGGGTGTGCCGGTGTTTTTTGATATTGTGATATTTTTGATGATCCCGCTGGCGAAAGCGGTGAGCATGCGCATCGGCAAGAACTATCTGCTGTTGGTACTGGCCATTACGGGCGGTGCGGCCATGGCCAATTCATTCGTTCCACCTGCGCCGGGGCCATTGTTTTTGATTGGTGAAATGAACATTCCGATCGGCATGATGATGGCCGGCGGTACATTGTTGGGGCTCGTCACGATCACCGCCGGCTTCCTTTTTGCCAAATGGGCCAATGCCAAATGGCCGGTAGAGCTCCGCGATTCGCTCGACGCCCGCCTGGCCGACATCCGTTCGCTGGCCGAAAAGGATGAAAAGGAGCTGCCTCCACTGTGGTTTTCGCTGCTGCCGGTCACTTTTCCGCTGGTATTCATTTGTCTGGACAACATCCTGAAATCGATGATCAAATCGGGTGCATTTACACCGGAATCTGCTGTGGCGCATTTTCTGGTGGATTTTGTGGCACTGGTCGGAGACAAAAACATCGCATTGGTGGCCGGCGGGTTGATAGCCCTGGTATTGCTGGCCGTCACCAAAAAGGGGAGTAAGGAAGGCATTTCGGCATTCGTGCAGGCAGCATTGATGAGCGGGGGTGGGATTATCCTCATTACTGCGTCCGGCGGCGCATTTGGCGGGATTTTGCAGCAAACGGGCATCAGCTCGCGCATTGCCGCCCTCACCGCCGATTACCAAATGACGCTCATTCCGCTCGCATTCGTGATCAGTGCGGTGGTGCGTACGGCGCAAGGGTCGGCCACTGTGGCGCTCATTACAGCCTCCGGTATTTTGTCGGGAATGGCTACCAGCGCCCATTTGGAATACCACCCCTTGTACCTCGGCCTGGCGATCGGCTGCGGTTCGAAGATCGTGCCGTGGATGAACGACGCCGGTTTCTGGATCATCGTGAAGATCAGCAACC
>CAMLNK010000508.1 GCA_946481035.1 uncultured Dyadobacter sp.
GGCGGTGCTGTCGGCCACCCGCCCGGGCGTAAAGTTTCGTCCCTGCACCAGTTTCAGTTCGAGCGTCGGAATGTAATCGGGATCGACTTTCCATTCCTGCATATTCACCGATTGCTTTTGGTCTGTGGTGCCGGCCGGATACCACATATCGTTCCAGCGATTGGATGCTACCGGCAGGAAGCCGCTTACCGCACCCATTTTCACCGCTGCATTGCGCAGCACTTCCTGCTTAAAAGTAAGGATGTCCGATGCTTGGGCTTCACTGGTTTTTACCACCACCACCTGTTCTTTGTTAAACCCTATTTTTTTCGTTTGAATATAACGGAGCTGTTGATGAATGAGCAGCGTTCCGATAATCAGCAATACGGAGAGCCCAAATTGAAATACCACTAAAACCCCACGCAGATTATAGCGCCCTGGAACGATCCAGAACTTGCTTTTCAACACCTCGATAGGCTGAAAGGAAGATAAATAAAAGGCCGGATAAAGCCCCGCCAGGACGCCTACCAGTAAAGTCCCCAACACCAGCAAGCCGATCGACAATCCGCTCGTGATCTCGCTGATGGACAAAGATTTGCCCGCCAGCATATTAAAATCAGGCAGCAGCAAATACACAAGCCCAAGGCCGACGGCCAATGCCAAAAAAGTAAACAACAGAGACTCGGCGAGAAACTGACCGATAAGATCCGCCCGGGTAGAGCCCATTACTTTGCGAACCCCCACTTCCCTGGCCCGTTTGGCCGAACGGGCTGTGGACAGGTTGATAAAATTAAAGACGGCGATCAGCAGAATAAAGAAGGCAATGCTCAGAAACAGATAGATATACTCCATGCTGTTGTTCGGCTGCAACTCGCCCGCACGGTCGGAATGCAGGTGGATATCCGCCAGGGGCATGAGCGAGTAACGGAAATTGTTGCCTGCTTTACGGGTTTCGGCCAGGGTTGTTTGAAAAAACCGACGTAGTGCCGGATCGATATAGGTTTGAAGGATTTGTTCAAACTTGGCCTCGACCGATGCGGGATCGGTTTCCGGCCTGAGCAATATGTAGGTATTGAAAAAGTGGTTTCCCCATTTATTGACCTTCGCCTCCTCGGTTTCGTGCAGGGGCAGCAGGAAATCGGCCTGGAAATGCGACTGGGCAGGAATATCGGAGATGACGGCCGTCACCCGTCTGACCTGGCCGGTATCGAAGGTAAGCGTCCGGTTCAGTGCATTCGAAGCACCAAAGTACTTTTGCGCCATGCGTTGCGTGATAACCACGGAATTGGGCTCCGTTAATGCCTTTTTAGAATTACCGGCTATAACCGGCAAAGTGAATACATCGAAAACGGTGGAATCGGCATACAGTACCCGCTGCTCCCGGATGGCGGCCCTATCACTTTTCACCAAATGACTCCCGTACTTACCCAAACGCGTCGCATCTTCCACTTCCGGAAAGTCGCGTTTCAGCGTTTGCGCCATCGGCGTAGGCGCGACGGCCAGTTTGGATTCTTTCCGGGAATAGGTAACATCCCCGTTGATACGGTAAATCCGGTCGGCTTTCTGGTTAAAACGGTCGTAACGCAGCTCATCCGCCACGTAAAGCACGCTCAGCAGACTCACGGCCAGGCCGAGCGCGAGACCGAAAATGGTTATAGCCGAATAAACCTTACTTTGCGTAAGGTTCCTGTAAGCGATTTTGATGTATTTCTGATGCATGGTTGAATGTGTAGTACAAATACCTCGCCAAACTTTTGAAGCAGGCCAGCTATCATTAAAATGACCATTTTACGCACTCAACCGCCGATTGTTTGTCCATTTACGGACAAGGCATCGCAGAAGCGGACAAGCATTCATAGTCGTCGGCTGCCACTTTTTCTACCGGAAACTAACATTTATCCTACTCCGAAGTTATATTATCCAGCGGCGCTGCTTTCTTTGAATAAACTTTAATAGTACGCTAACAAATCGTAAACTTTTACCTACCCGCGACGCATTCATGCCGAAGACTTTTACTGAAATTTCCGAGTGGATCTCCGCTAATATTTCGAAACACGCAGGAATAGATCCTTCCGAAGTGGTGCTCGATGCCGATATTACCCATTTTAGACTAGATTCACTCATCCTTGTCAACATCACCACTGAGCTGGAAGAATTCATTCCAATGGAACTAAGCCCCTCTATTTTTTGGGAAATGCGTACCATCGCCGCTACCAGCCAGTGGATTGCAGAAAACCAGGAAATATAAAAGACCGTTTCCGTCCTGATCATGCAAACTCCCCTCATGTCTGCTACGTCTATCTGGTCGGCCAGCAAAGACGTCAATCAAAATTACACTGAACTGATCGCAGATGTGCGCAAGTCGGATCCCCTGCATTTCAATATGTTCGGGGACCTGGTAGCGATGGATTATGCAAATGTGAAAAAGATTCTTTCGGATTCGGAGAACTTCAAAAACTTTGATTTCACCGAAAGATTCAAAATCGTTTCGGCCCTCTCGAACAACGACCCCGGCCTGCTCGAATTCGGGGAAAGCCTCCGGTACTGGCTCTTGTTTATGAATGGTGAAAAGCACGCCGAGCACCGCCGTTTCGTGAACCAGAAGTTTTACCAGGCCGATTATGAGAAGATTACCCTCGACGCGATCCATGAAATCATCGCCGGGCTGGACGGCCAGGAGGAAACAGACCTCGTGGAAATGGCACGGCAATTCAGCTTTCTGATTATCAGCAAAATCATCCACCTGGAAAAATCAGACTATGATTTCATTCAGAAGTTTTCGTACGTGATCACATTCATTTTTGAAAAAACACTGTCGGTCACGGAGCTACTGGAATGCGCATCGATGTCCCGGACTTTTCATAGCTACATTTCCGAAACCTTCACGCGCCACGAAACCGAAGCGACCAATAGCCTTCTACTCGAAATGCGGGAGATCATGGGAAGTTCCCGGGCTCCGCAACTGATTGGCACCTGGGAATTTCTCGTCAATGCTGCTACTGAAACCACCACCCTGCTGCTCACCAAAAGCATTGCGGCGCTAATCGCGAACCGCGATAAGGTGATTAACTGGAATGCACATAATGAGTGCGCCATTGCAGTGGAAGAACTCATCCGCTATGTCAGTCCTGTGAACTGGATCCCCCGGCAAATCGCCCGGGACATGGAATTTGAAGGATTACAACTGCAAAAAGGCAGGACCGTGCTGCTAGGCCTCGCTTCCGCGAACCGGGACCCTGCCGTGTTCCAAAATCCCGACGCGTTTACGCCCACCCGCAAGCCTAATCCACATATTGGTTTCGGGTTCGGCATACACCATTGCCTCGGCGCCCGGCTGTCCAGGTTCGAACTGCAAAAATTCCTTCCCCGCTTCATGGCCGCCTTCCCCGACATCCGCGTGCACCCCTCAAAAGCCCCTGAATGGGATTCCAAGATCTTTTTCAGAGGCTATAAGACATTACCCGTGCTTTTGAGATAAGCGCATGGTAAAATTCACTGATTTCACGTATTTACTTTTACTGTCTTTCACGGTAGCGGCCTATTACAAAGTCCCGGAAGCGAAAAAATGGGTCTTTCTGCTGATTACCAGCATTTTGTTCAACCTTAGTTGGAGTGGAAAATACCTGGCTGTGTGGTTGGTACTTGTGCTGATCTGCCACGTATCCGGCAAAGCATTAAGCAATCAGGATTATTCCAAAAAACAGCGTAAAGCGCTGCTATCGCTCTCGATCGCGATCTGCCTGGCGCCGCTTTTGTTTTTCAAATACCTGATTCCCGTTCATAACTCTATGTCGCTGGTCGCGCTCAACTGGATCGCGCCCATTGGCATTTCCTACTACACATTTCTGATCATCGGCTACCTTTACGACGTGTATCGCCGGTATATCAAGCCTGAAAATCACCTCGGTTACCTGATGATCTACCTCGGTTTTTTCCCCACGCTGCTCGCAGGCCCGCTCGAACGTACACGCCAGCTCGTCCCGCAGCTCCGGGGCTCGAAACCGTACCAGCAGGAAAACATCAAAGCGGGTATTTACTTCATTGTCTGGGGTTTATTTAAAAAAATAGTCCTCGCCGCCAGGTTCGCCGACATTACCAGCCCTGTTTTCGACCGTCCCGAATCGTACACGGGCATTTCCGTTACATTGGCCATTCTTCTGTTCTCGATCCAGCTTTACTGCGATTTTTCGGGTTACACCGACATCGCCACCGGCTCGGCGAGGCTGTTCGGGATCAGGCTCAGTAAAAACTTTTCAAACCGGTACTATTTCGCCCCGTCGCGGACCGAGTCGTGGAGCGCCTGGAACATCACCGTCACATCGTGGTTCCGCGACTACATTTTTTTCAACATCAGCAAGGGCGTCACCAACCAGAAGCGGCTCGAATTCAACCGATTGGCAACCTTCGTCATCACCGGGCTCTGGCACGGGCCGAGCTGGTCGTTTGTGATCTGGGGATCGCTGCAATGGGCTTATATCAATTTTGAAATGCGCACGAAAAATCTCTGGCAGAAATTTTA
>CAMLNK010000509.1 GCA_946481035.1 uncultured Dyadobacter sp.
GGCATCTTCGACCATATACAATGGGTTTTCATAACGCATGTCAATAACACCCGTTCCAATCTCTATTTTGCTTGTTTTGGCACCGATAGCCGAAAGTAAAGGAAATGGCGACGCCAGCTGGGCCGCAAAATGGTGCACCCGGAAATACGCGCCGTCCAAACCGATTCCTTCGGCCGCAACCGCCAGGTCAATAGATTGAAGCAGCGTATCACTCGCTGTTCTCGCCCTATAAGCCGGATGGTTCGACCAATGTCCAAATGATAAAAATCCTATTTTCTTCATAATGCTTCGTTCCGATTCCGTTAAAAATAGGCAGATTATTCGGGTTTAAATATATACACACATTATCCCAGACGTACGGTTACAAATTTCGATAAAGATAGTTGAGCTTGTAAGGATTGTTCCCGAAACTTTCTGGGCGGTACGGTTTGACGGAAATGAAGAAAATGAACACCAGGAGCCGATTCCCGCATCTTAATCAAATATCAGGAAAAATGGTAGGAGAATCAGGAATTTATATACCGTTCGCTCAAAACGAAAAGCAGATCTTTGTTCGTAACATCTTCCGTCCGAATTTGATCGAAATGTGGGCTGCGGGAATATCTGCCGGTGCGGCACTTATCTGCGCATTAAAGAGGCTGTAAGGTCCGCGGCGAAAAAGTAATGTGATTCCTTAACCCGAAAAGAAATTTCACCATGAACAACGATCAAACTGCACTGAACAGGCGCTCATTCCTGAAAGCCTCGCTGCTATCGGGCGGAGGGATGATGCTCACCGTTAGCTGGTTATCAAGCTTTAAGTCGGCCGACAAAACGGAGGTATTGAATCTGCCCGATCAATGGGCGCAGCTGAATGGGTACATTCACATCACCACTGACAATAAGGTTAAACTCATATGTCCGAACCCGGAATTCGGTCAAAATGTGATGACCTCCCTGCCGATGATCCTGGCAGAGGAACTGGACGTGGACTGGAAAAACGTTACCGTCGAAATAGGCCCGCACGATAATGTAAAATTGGGCCCGCAGTTCACGGGCGGAAGTAATTCGGTGAGAATGTACTGGAAGCCCCTCCGGGAAGCCGGGGCTGCGGCCAGGCAAATGTTGCGCGAGGCTGCCGCCCAAACATGGAATGTACCGGCCGGTGAGGTAACTACGAAGGCGGGGGTATTGTCGCACCCAGGCGGCAAATCGGCAAAATATGGCGAAATGGCGGGTAAAGCGGCGGCATTGCCTGTGCGTACCGCGCGGCGTTGGATGCCAACAAAAAACTGATCGCGTTTCACGTAACAGGTGGCGGCATACCCGAGCATCCGGTACATGCGAACCGTTTTCCGGCAGGCGCAATCGATAATTACCTCGCCGAAGGCTGGCAGATCCCCTCCAATATTACCATAGGCGCGTTTAGGGCACCCCGTTCCAACTTCAATGCAGCGGCTGAACAATCGTTCCTGGATGAAGTAGCAGAGGCAATGGGTAAAGACCCGATCGAATTCAGGTTGGAACTTTTAAAAAGGGCGAAGGATAACCCGGTCGGTAAAAACAATGAATATGACCCGGACAGGTATGCAGGCGTTTTGGAACTGGTACGCGAGAAATCCAATTGGAACAAACCCGGCAATGAGAAGTACAACCGGGGCGTAGCAGCCTATTTCTGTCACAACTCTTACGCTGCGCACGTGGTCGATATGGTGACGCGCGACGGGCAACCCTATGTGGAGCGGGTGTTCAGCGCGATGGACTGTGGAATTGTGGTTAATCCGGATGCCGCAACCAATATGGTGCAAGGAGCGGTTGTAGATGGCATAGGCAATGCGTTTTACGGCGCCCTTACGCATAAGGACGGGGCTCCCCAGCAAACCAACTTCGACAAGTACCGCATTATCCGGCATAACGAAGCTCCGAAAAAGATCGAAGTGCATTTTGTTCAAAACGACATTGATCCGACAGGCCTGGGAGAACCTCCATTTCCGCCGGTTTTCGGCGCTGTGGCCAATGCATTATATAAAAACAAAGGCAAGCGGTTCTATAATCAACCTTTCCAGCCGGAAATGGACAAGGTAATGTAGCTTTTTAGTAGGGATGACGGTTTATACAGCAATGTTTTCTTTGATGATTTTTGCCGGTATACCCGCTACTACGGTATTGGGCGGCACGTCGCGGTTTACAACCGCTCCGGCCGCCACTACTGCATTCTCCCCCACGGTTACCCCAGGCAAAATCGTCGCACCAGCGCCTATCCAGGCGTTTCGTTTGATGTGCACTGTTTTGGGAATTAAGGCCTTACGATCGGACGGATCGAGCGGATGGTTTTCCGAAGTAATATTGACGCGCGGACCGATCATTACATCGTCTTCAATTACAATACCGCCAATATCGAGAAATGAGCAGGCGTGGTTAATGAACACATTTTTACCCAATCTCGTAAAGCGCCCGAAGTTGGTATAAAACGGAGGAAATATGGTGGTCGATTGATCGATTGGCTTGCCGATGATCTCACTCAGCCGCTCGCGCACCAGATCGGTGTCAGTGGCCTGTGCATTCATTTGTGTACATAACCCAATTGTTCTGGTCACTGCCTGCCAGAATTCATCATAACCGGGATCGTCTCCCCGGATCACCTCCCCTGCACGCATGCGGTCGAAAATGTCTCTGCTATTTTCCATTGTGTAGCTATTGTTCTTTCCTGATAATCTATGACAAAGGTACCCGTTCACAAAGCCCGGGCGTTAAAGGCTATCAAATCGATTATTAAGAATTTCAAACTAGCTACCTTTCTCAGCGAACGGCATTCGACCCGCCAGGCTTGAATCGTTTCGGCTTGAAATTCTTAAAAGATGGTTTGAAAATCGTTGTCTCTGCAACAGCATTCGGCTGATATTTGTACATTAAAAGTATATTCAGCCAGCCAAACAATTTGAAATTATGGACATTATAAGAGCAGGCAGCAGGCCATCCGGAAAAGGGCCCGAGGATTGGTTTACCGGTGCAGTGCGCATCGACCCGCTTTTCGAGCCTAATGGTACCCGCCGCGCCGCAGCAGCCCTGGTCACATTCGAACCGGGCGCAAGAACAGCCTGGCACACGCACCCGCTGGGCCAAACGTTGATCGTCACCGCCGGCAGCGGATGGGCGCAGCGTGAAGGCGGACCTGTTGAAAAGATTTTCCCGGGAGATATTATCTGGTTTGAAGCCAACGAAAAGCACTGGCACGGAGCAACCGATGCGAACGGCATGAGCCATATTGCTATTCAGGAAAGCCTGAACGGCAAAGTGGTAGACTGGATGGAAAAGGTGACAGCCGAGCAATACCGTTCTTGAAATGGCTGGAAGGCCTCTGCCCTCGCCTATTTCTGCCAACAACTATATTATCGATTAGCATTATGAACCTCGGTTCGGATGAGGTGCAATCAATGCTAAATCTGATATTTCGACGGCCGCTTGTAAAGCGCCCATTCAAATAATGAGTAGTTAATTAATGCGAGCAAATACCAGTCTGGCTGAAAGCAGAGTATCGCGGCTATATGCAGTAAAATAAAACCCCGCACTGTGGACGCGATAGGTATTAATGCTCCACGTTCGTTTTTCTCTCTGGTTCGGTAACCTGCAATTTGCCCTGCGATCGTAACGACGCTTCCGGCAAAGCCAAAAATCAGTGACCATTCATTTATTTCTATTTGCTGCCAGAATAAAAGAAGCGTAATAAGTGCAAAAACATCTCCTGTCAGCATCGTCTTGTTCCAGCCCAGAACAACGGGAAAGGTTTGGTAATTTGTAGCCCTATCGGCCTCTATATCTTTTAAATAGCCAATCAGCACAAAGTTGGCGTAGCTGAAAAAAGTAAAAAGAATATAACCGTAGTTATCAACCGGAAATTGCCATTCAGCCTTTGGCTGTGTGATAAAATAGCCCATTACAGGCAACAGGGCTACGATCCAGGCATTGTAGAACGGGCCACCGGGCCAAAAATGCTTTTTCACAAATGAATATGTGGCTAATCCAAATACCGCGATGATGCTAAGCAAAAAACTCAGCGGATTTAACCACAGCAACAGAAGGCCTGACGCCAGCAGGCCGGAAATACTCACGGTTAATACCGACTTTATGGAAATTACGCCCTGCGACAACGGGCGGTAAGGCGCAGATAATTTGTCAGTATCGGTTTGAAAACAATCTGTCAGGGCCTGGCCGAAGCCATATCCCAGGAAAAAAGGAACAAAAGCAAGCCAGCATTTCCATTCAGGCGTACCCGTTGTTTTACCCATGGCAATTCCCATAGCCCCTGCTGCTCCGGAAACAAACAGCAAATATGGGCGCATATGAATAAAATAGGCTTTGCAAAATGCCCATGAAAATATCGGGTAAAAGTTTTTAGGTTGATCTTTCATTGCAGCTATTCATGCATTGAGCACGTTGATGACTTGTTGCCTGACGGTGATTTCTATATTAGTTGATTCTGTGGTCTCTCCGTCACATTCGAAAACAATCGGGACAGG
>CAMLNK010000510.1 GCA_946481035.1 uncultured Dyadobacter sp.
CTTCGCGATCCAGCCCGGTAATATCAATCAGGAGTATTTCAGAAGCGGAGTGTGGCTGTTTTGTTGTTACCTGATGCAAAAAAGAAACAAAGTAATCGGTGATATCTACATCAAAATAGCTTTGTGAAGGATTTAAAAAAGCGGGATTGAAATGCGAACGGTCTATTAACACATTACAACAATACCCTATTACAAAAAAGGCTATTGATTTCAAGATCACCTTACCGGATTTGGAAATTTGTAAGTATAAATTACGAATCCGTAAATTAGCTTGTTTCAAATTCTCCCATAACGCAGCCAGTCTTTTTCTTACCGCGGTGATCGATTCATTTTGAAAATGGATATATCTCCGGCGCCGGGCCCGCATATATCTGACTATTTTTTTTCGACGGTATTTTCGAAAGATTTTAGGGAGGAGGCGATTCCGCTCGGGCATGGATTCTTTTGATTTGCAGAAATTTATAAAAAAATTAATTTTAAGACACATTAACCCTGCTCACAATGATCCGTTTTTCCCTACTCTCCTTTTTTCTGTTCCTTTTTGTATTGCCTGTGCTGGGGCAAACAACAGCCCTGTCAGGCGAAGCCATTCAAACACTCGTGCAATCGCCCGACGGTTCCCTGTATGTAACGGTATTACAGATGGGCGGAATCCGGGTAATCGACGCGAAAACCAAGCGCCCCATCAGAGAGTTCAACAATTCGGATTTTCAAGGTCTCACGCTGGGACCGTGCCGAAACGTATTTTTTGTACAGCCCGACATCGTAGCAGTACTCGGCTTTACGGACCTCCGGCTCTTCAATGTGAAGAACGGCCAGAGAACCGCCACATACTCCTGTGAAAAGGGCAACGACATCCTGGTCTCATCGAGCCAACGTCACGCATTGAAATTCTCCCGGGGGCAAACAGAAATAATAGATCTTAAAATGAACCGGCTGGTGAATACCGTTCCCATCCTGTTTCATCAGGGAATGGACCTATCTCCCGACGGGCAGCGATTGTACGCGCCGGTCACAGGAGGAGTTGATTGTTATGAAGTAAAATCCGGTAAAAAACTGTCGCACTATCCAATATCAACCCGCATAGGAGGAGTGGAACGCGTGCTGCTGACCAGTACCGAAAAAACGATCATCGGACTGGGCTATTCCTATACCTATGTTTGGGAAAAAGGCGCTTTATCCGCTAAGAAAACGATCAAGGGACAGAACTGGAATATTTCGACCACTTTCGTTACGCACGACCGATGGCTGGTAGTACCGGGGCCTGTAAAGAAAGAAATTGTGGTTGAAGACCTGACCGGCCAAACGCAACAGCGGGTCATTACGCCATCGGGCACATCCGACATAACGGGGGTAGGCATAACACCGCTGTCGAACAAAATTCTTTTATCCGAAGTCACAAAAATCTCGGAGTACGAACTCGTATCGGGCAGCAGCGAAGGATCTGCCGACGCATTATCGGATACCTATCGGTCCATCTGTATGTCTTTCGATGAGAGCGCAATATTCATGGGGACTGAGGATGGGTACATTAAATATATCGATATCGCGACCGCCAGTTATCGCGGCGTTTACTGGAACTACGGCAAACCCGTTAAATATCTGCGGTTTGAGGCACAGGGAAGGGAAATAGAGATCGGCGACGGTACGACCATAGAGGTTTTTAATGTGGCCACCCGAAAAAAGATACGCAGCTACCCCGATAGAACTACTTTCCCGTCTGCCCGGATAGACCTGAACCGCAATCAAACCATGTATGCAACCTTGTTTTCGGGAGAGCTGACGCTTCGGTACAAGGGAGGATTTTTAAAGTTTGTAACCAAAAAAGGGGACAACCGCGAGTATTTCGCATCCGAAACAGTAACCCATTATTTCGAAGGGTCAAGTGCCGGCATCGAGGATCTGGGGCTATTCGGGACTGGCACTGAGATCATTGCCGCCAATCAGCTGAAAAAGCGCTTTTTTAAACCCGATTTACTGCGATCGTTCTTCGACGGCACTGTCATGCAGTTTGCCGTTAAGGACAGAATCACCCTCTTCAAACTTACCAGTCTGCACCCTACCGTAAGGCTATTCTCTGAGGGTAACATTGTAAAAGTGAACCTGACGGACCGGGGCGGCGGTATTGGCCCGGTTGCACTGTACATCAACCGCAAACTGATTGCGGAAGACATCCGCGCCAATCCATCGTCCGGAGCATCGAAGGAATTAGCTATTTCGGTGAACCTGACGAAGTACAAAGTTTTCGATCCGGCTTCCGAAAACAGAATAGAAGTTCAGGCTTATAATGGTGAAGCATTTGTATCGAGTCCGCTTGAACGAATAACGATCCTTCCCAAGTCGCAGCCTGGGAGCACACCCGACGGGTTGAGAGTCCAATCTTCAAAACAAAATCAGAAACCGACACTGTGGGCGCTCATGGTTGGTGTTTCAAAATATGCCGGGCCTAACCTTTCCCTGAAGTTCGCTGCAAAAGATGCCGAGGATTTATCCAAAGCGCTGGAAATAGGCGGACGGCGCCTTTTTTCAAACCGTGTCAACATCATTAAACTTACGACGGAAAGCAAGCGCGATTCATTAATGCCGAATTCCGAAAATATACGCAGAGCACTCAACAGAATCGAGGACGAAGCGGGACGCGACGATGTGGTCGTTTTGTTTTTTGCAGGTCACGGCCACGCCGTGCCCGCCCGCGATGAGTTCTTTTTCCTTACCTCGGAAGCAAGGGATTTTGCCGGTCAGTATTCAACCAGAGAGTCTATTTCGGACAGTGATATCCTCAGAGTTTTCAGAAATACGCGCTGCCAGAAGCTGGCTCTGATCCTCGACGCCTGCTATTCAGGCAGGGTAATTGATAACATCGCACGAAGAGGAGATGCTTACTCGACGGTCAGAGCGATAGACAAAATGAAGAACCAAAGCGGCGCCTATATTCTTACCGGCGCGGCTTCAACGCAGGCTGCATGGGAAAGCTCCGATTTCGGTCAGGGCCTGCTGACCCATTTTTTACTGGAAGGAATGCGCGGCCCTTGTCTGGAAGACGGCGTGCTGCCGGTCTTTAAGTGGATGGAATACGGCAAAAACCGCGTGGAGAAATACACGACCGAAAGACACCAGGCGGCGCCCCAAAATGCTCAGTTCGAAGTGCAGGTACCAGGCATCTATTCATCAAAAGATCATATTCCGATGGCCATTGCGCAGTTCCCCGACCAGGAAAGCATATCCAGAATACCCATTAGCCAACCAAAGGCTGTCGTTTCACCCGGTACTTTGCAAACCGATGGATTGAATGATCCGCTGGACCTTCAAGTGATGCTCAACAAAACGCTGGATTCCGCCGCTGCATACAGCCCTTCGTTTTATTATATCAACAGCTCAGCCTACCCCGACAGCTATAAAGTCTCGGGTGTGTACGATGTAGATCCGAAAACGAAGCTTGTGTCGTTGAAACGCCTTAAAATTTTCCAGGGTAAAACGGAGAAAAAGAACATTGAGCTAGGCAATGGCCGCCCCGCAGAAAAGGAAGTCGTTATGAATACGATCTTGAAGCACCTCGAAGCTTACTTCAAACCTGTCCAGGCACGCGCGCAAAAGAATTAAAACGCACGTACGGACGGAACCCCGAATAATAACAAAACATTGCACATCTATTTGACAATCAGTACAATTATCCAATAGTTTCAGTGTGGACTTTAAACATCCCGTTTATGAAAAGTACTACCTATCGACAGCTTTGGATACTAGCATTACTCTTTACCGTATTTGGGAACGCCGCCGTGGGCCAGTTACAGCCCCTGCCGCTGAACTACGCCGTTTCCCTGGTCAGCGATATTAACCCGGGCAGCGGCGGATCGTTTTCCGGCTATGATGGCGTTGCGATCGCCAATACGCTCTATTTCCCTGCCCGGGGCGACATCTGGAAGACTACCGGAACGGAACAATCCACGGTGAGGGTCAAAGATATCAACCCTAATGGCACAGCGGACCCCAATCATCTTACAGACCTGAATGGAACTTTGTTTTTCGTCGCGACAGGTCCGTCGGGGCGCGAGATTTACAAATCGGATGGTACGGCGGTCGGTACGGTTCTGGTCAGGGACATCAACCCGACGGGCAACTCGAATCCCTGGGCGCTTTCGGCATATAATAACATTCTTTTGTTCCGCGCCGACAATGGTACCGACGGCGAAGAACTCTGGCGGACAGACGGGACTGCGGCGGGCACGGTAATGGTCAAGAACATCCATAAATATGCCGGGTCCCAACCATCCTATTTCAACGGAGAAATGGCCATTTTGAACAATGTAGCGTACTTCATTGCCAACGATGGGCTCACCGGCGACGAATTATGGCGAACCGACGGTACCGAAGCCGGCACCTACCTGGTCAAGGATATTAACCCGTCGGGTTCAACCGGGACCTACGACCTTGTGGTAATGAACAACATGCTCTACTTTCTGGCCGACGACGGGGTT
>CAMLNK010000511.1 GCA_946481035.1 uncultured Dyadobacter sp.
CCATACCGCTGAAACCTGTATTTCGAAGCGGCCAACGGAAAACTACTCTGTCCGGCAGTCATACCCGTCAGGCGCTGTCCTTTCCGCACCGATTCGGGGAGATCTTTGCCCCACATTTGTTCCAGTTTCGGCTTGTAATCAAACAATTCCAGCTGTGACGGCGCACCACTTTGGAACAGGTAAATAACACGCTTGGCTTTCGGGGCGAAATGCGGGTGCCCGATTGGTAGTCCGGCGGCTTCGGCGCCCTTTTCGCCCACTTTTTTGGCCAATGAATTGTCTGCACTCAAAAGCGATGCCATCGCTGCCGCACCCAGGCCAAGGCTTGTTTTTGAGAGGAAATTACGCCTGCTCAATTGCTCGTGGACATGGTTTTCAAGTTCTCTGTAAAGGCTCATTGCTTTGCTTGTTATCGCTTGATCAAAAATTCATCAAAGTTCATTACCGTGCTCGCCACGATGGTACCTGCGGCCAGTTGCGCCGGGTTCAGGGTTTTATCGAGCGGATATTCGCCCACCGCCAGGATCGATTTCATCCGTTTCGGATTATGGCTAAAATCCTGCAATTCCTCATTATACAGCTCTTTCAGCACCATTTTTTCCTTCGGGTCGGGCAGGCGGCTTGTCAATGCGGTAAATGCATAGTCGATCTGCTCGTCGATGGACCGGCCATTTTTCAGCATATGCTGTGCCAGCACGCGCGAAGCTTCCACGAATTGAGGATCGTTCATCACCACCAATGCCTGCAACGGCGTACTGGTTTTCTGCCGTTTGGTAATGCAGAAATGCCTTTCAGCAGCATCGAAGTTGAGCATCATCGGTGGCGGCGAGCTGCGTTTCCAGATGGTATAGAGGCTCCGGCGGTAAAGCGAATCGCCGTGCTGCTGCTTATAAGTCACCTCGTTGCGCGTCGCGAGTGCTTCCCACAGGCCTGCGGGCTGGTACGGGTAGGCGCTCTTGCCCCCTACCCTGCGCGTCAGCAATCCACTGGACGCCAATGCATTGTCGCGAATTTGTTCCGCGCTCATGCGATAGCTCGGGCCGCGCGCATAAAGCCGGTTGTCCGGGTCGGCGTCCTTCGTGCCCGGATCGATTTTCGACGATTGCCGGTAAGTAGCCGAAGTCACGATGAGCTTCTGCATGGCCTTCACATTCCAGCCCGATTCCCGGAAACGTGCGGCAAGGTAATCGAGCAGTTCCGGGTGCGTCGGTAACTCGCCCTGGTTGCCATAATCGTCGCTGGAAATCACAATTCCTTTACCAAAATACATCATCCAGAACCGGTTCACAGTCACGCGGGTGAAGAGCGGATGGTCTTTGTTCACCAGCCATTTGGCCAGGCCCAGGCGATTTTTGGGATACTCCTTGGGTATTTTAAAGAATGCATCCGGGGTGTCCGACGTCACCGGTTTCCCGGGAGCGTCATATGCCCCGCGATTGAGAATAAACGTCTTACGCGGAAACTTGCGCTCTTTCATCACCATCACGTCGATCTGCCTATCCATAATCTCCGTTTCCTCGCCGATCAGCGCACGGCTCGCAGCCAGTTCCTTTTTGTAGCCGGCATCGATATTGGTCAGGTAATAGTCTTTTAACGATGCCACCTGGGCCGGTTTCAGTTGTGTCTCCGGCGTTTTCAAGGCGGCTACCAGCTCATTTTTGAGTGTAAACAAACCCTGCATTTCCAGCGCGCTAACAGCCCGGGTATAAATCCGGAATTCGTCCACTTCGAAATTCTTCGTCCGCTGATCCGACAAACGGCCGATGTTCAGCTTGTCGACGTACCAGTTCGTTTTATTTTTTCCATACAAAATACTCTCCGTAAGGTGGTCATTATGCACGGTAACCTTCACCGGCTGGCCGTTGATGAAGAGTTTCAGCCCCGCCGCCTTGCTCAAACCGTCATAGGTAAAGCCCAGCTGAGTCCATTTGTTCATCGGAAACTTGTCGACCGTCTGGATTTCGATCGCATTCTCCGGCCACACGTGGCTGATCGTCAACCGGATACGTCCGTCCTTTTCCCGGAACACATTCCAGCCGCGGTACCCGTTCATCACCCCGTTGGATTTATGCACGAGCGAGCCGCTCACCGCGGGGTCGTGCAAGTTCAGCCAAATGCTGATGCTGAATGGCTGGTTGCGTTCGAAGAAGGCAAACTTATCGCCGAAGCTCACCGCGTTTTCCCCAAAAATATAACGCGCCCTGCCGATACGACCGACACGCGAAGCCACATTGGAAAGGCTGTCGTCGCCTTCCGCATTGGCCTTATGTTTCGGATCGGCCAGGTTGGCAAACTCCTTGCCTGTCGGCTCGTCGAACGTGAAATGGCCCAGTAAATCCGCTTTTTCGGGCAGTAATGCCTTTTCCGGCGC
This sequence comes from uncultured Dyadobacter sp., assembly GCA_946481035.1. The sequence continues at coordinate 2,372 of CAMLNK010000511.1, forward strand.
GGTGCGGGCCGTGGTGAGCCATTGCCGGAAGCCGCGTTCGTAGGCAGCCGCATTAGCAGTCATGGAAGCCCGCTCCTTCGCCAGGTTATTATGAATGTATTTCAATTTGGCATCGGCCTCGGGCGTGGGCAGCGTAATGGCCGGGCTCGCCTCTCCATTGTACGGGATCTGGCCGTTTTCATCATTATTGTTAAAAAACGCATACAATGAATAGTAGTCCTTATGGCTGATCGGGTCATACTTGTGGTCGTGGCAGCGCGCGCATTCTACGGTAAGCCCCAGGAATGTTTTGCCAAACGTATCCACCCGGTCGGAAACATAAGCCGAGCGGTACTCTTCGGGGATAATACCGCCTTCCTGACTCTGCTGGTGCATCCGGTTGAACGCCGTCGCAACCATCATATCGCGGGTCGGGTTGGGCAGCATATCACCGGCGAGCTGCCAGGTTACAAACTGATCGTAAGGCTGGTTTTTGTTAAATGAACTGATCACCCAGTCACGGAACGGCCATGCCGTGCGCAAGCCGTCGTCCTGGTACCCGTGCGTGTCCGCATAACGCGCGGCGTCGAGCCAGGGCACAGCCATGTGCTCGCCATAATGCGGCGAGGCAAGCAGCCTGTCGACTGCTTTTTCGTATGCATTTGGTGATTTGTCATTTAAAAAAGCTTTTACCTCCTCCGGGGTCGGGGGCAACCCGGTCAGGTCGAGCGAAACGCGGCGTAACAATGTGGTTTTGCTGGCCTCGGGTGAAGGTTTGATGTTTTTATCTTCCAGTTTTTTAAGGATAAACCGGTCAATATCGTTGCGTACCCAGGCCTGGTTCTTCACTTTCGGCAGCTCAGGTTTTTCGACTTTGGTAAATGCCCAATGCGGCTTATACTCGGCGCCTTCCTCTACCCAGCGGATCAGAATGGCCTTTTCTCGGGCCGTAAGCGACAAATGCGACTCAGGCGTGGGCATTATGATATCGGGGTCGGCCGACAGAATACGGTGCACGAGTTCGCTGCTTCCCGGTTTGCCGGGTTTAATGGCCTTCAAACCGCTTTCTGCTTCCTTTTTATAAGCCACTTCGGCCATATCGAGGCGCAGATCGGCCTTCTGGTGGTTGGCATCGGGTCCGTGGCAGGCAAAGCAGCGGTCCGAAAGGATCGGCTTAACGTCATAGGTATAGTCCACCGGGGCAACCAGGGTGTTCATTTCGGCAGCCACATCGTCCGGCAGATCGATCTTTTTGTCACAAGACATTACAAAGAATCCGGCGGCGGGAACCAGCAGGCAATATTTAAACCAGGAATTCAACATCATTCAATACAATAATCAGCGGGCAGTTCATTAGTAATGATAAATAGCATCCATTCTCCGTCGGTTTTAACCGACGGGCATGGGGGTTGTTTAGGGTTTTTTGTATCCTTTCGATGCATCGTCCACTACCAGCACCCAATCGTGGCCGTAGCCTGTTGTGGGCGGGATGAATTTGTTTGCCGATGTGTTGTCGAACTTTCCAGCATCCCTGACCTTTCCGGTTCGGGGATCATACCAGAATGCTTCCAGCTGCGTACCGGAGATCTTTCCGGGATTAATGGAAAAAGGTTTCCCGGCAGCCGTATATATAAACAGGTAATCCTTGCCCCTCGTCGCCTGCACACGCTCGGCCGCGGGCAATGCATTTTCCGCGACAATCGATTGGTCGGGAATGCGATCCGTGATCGGGCGAGACTCCATCAATTTCCGTACGTGTTTCATTTCCAATGCGCCGGGCAGGTCGAGGGCCTGCTGCCAGAAAATATGCGGGCCGTTCACCGCCTCGCGGTTGGGCGAGTACATCTGCCAGATGTCGTGACACCCGTACGTATGCCCGAATGCACCCGCGAAAAGATCGAGGTAGGCCGACTTGCGCACGTCGTACGCGCTCGAAGTACCATTTTCTTTGACATTGAAACACACCGGGTGGTCTTCATAAATAGGTTCCGCGTCGATCACCGGCTTCACGACCGTGCGGTTGTACGAACGTTGGATGTTGTCATGCACTGGCGTATCGCGGCAATGGCCGGTCTGGAACATATTGAAATCGAACCACTCGTCGTCGTGGAACCATTCGCTG
>CAMLNK010000512.1 GCA_946481035.1 uncultured Dyadobacter sp.
CCGTTCGATCCTACGATGATTTTGCCGGTCTCGTCGCGCTGGAAATCTTTGATATAATAGGAATCCGCACGTTCGCCGACGTGGATATTGCCATCGCGCTGCTGCACGCCGTCGATCTTGTCGAGCCATTTGTGATTCAGAGACCAGTTACCCGATACATTCCAGGTAAGGTTTTCGTTTTTCACGGCCGTACCGTCGATGCCGAGCTCAATCCCCTTGCGTACGTAGGTGAACGCATTGCGCTGCACGCCCGACACGCCCGAGGTTACGGAAGAAGGCACGCTCACGATGCCGGGGCCTTCCACATTCCGGAACACCGCCGCGTCGAAACCGAGCCTGTTATGCAGGAAACGCATTTCGAGCCCGAGTTCGAGCGTTTTAACGCGCGCCGCTTGCAGGTTATCGCTGTAAAGTGTGCCGGTGTAGCTCACGCCGGTGTAGGAATTGTTCCAGGGCGCCGAGCTCGTGTAAGTTGGGAGCAATTTGTAAATGTCATATTGAGAGTTCTCGTCTACGAAATCACTGGCCACGTTGGCGTAGGCTCCACGGAGCTTGGCAAACGAAATGGCTTGCGGCAGATCGATCACCTCCGAAAGCACCGCGCTCAACGAAGCCGACGGGTAGAAATAGGTATTGTTCTTCTTCGGCATCGTGCTCGAACGGTCGGCGCGGCCGGTGAGGCTCAGGAAAAGGAAATCTTTGTAATCCAAATCCACAAAACCATAAACACTTCCAACCCAGCGCTTTGCAAAGTCATTGCTTGATGTGGCAGGCTGCACCGAATTTGAAAGATCATACACGCCCGGCACGAGCAGTCCCTTGGTGGTCTTACCGGAGAGCGAGGTCACTTTCACGGAACGCAGGTTTCCGTAAAGTGAGGCATTCAGGCCGAAATCCTTCCCGAAACGGTCCTGGTACTTCAAAGAACCTTCGGTATTGTTTTCCCAGAACGTGTCGTAAGTTTCGGAATACCCGCCTGCCTGGTTAGGAAAGCCGAAGTTGTAAAGGTTCGACGAAATCGGGGCACGCGTGCTGCGGTTGCGGTTCCAGGTGCTCACATTGGTACGCGCATTGAAAGTCAGCTTGTCGTTAATCTTATAATTCATCTGCGCGAAGCCGTATACATCATTTTTATAGTAGGTTTTCAATGCCTCGTAAGCGGTCAGCCAGGGGTTATCGTAAATGGTATACTCCCGGTTGAATTGCTGTGCATGCTCTTTGCCCGGCTGCCAATAGTTGCGCAGGTCGTTCACATCGTAATCCACACCGCCCCACACGGTAAATATGTAAATCGGGCTTGCCGGGCCGTAGTCGAGCGTGGGATAATTGGGTGAGTATTGCCGATTGTAGTTGATACTCGCGTCGAAACGTACTTTTTTACCTGCATTAATACCTCCTGAAATATTCACGTTGGTACCGCCGAGCTTCGTATTCGGCATCTGGCCGCGCTGGAATGTCTGTGAAAGCGAAAGGCGAAAATCACCGAACTCGTTTTTGCTTGAAATGGCGAGGTTGTTAGTACTCAGCAAGCCGTTTCGAAGGAAATTGGTAAGATTGTCTTTCCCCCTCGCGAGCCACGGAATGGGCATCAATTCGCCGGTTTTGGGGTCTTTGGGGCTATTGTATTGGGTAATCAGCTGCCCTTCGAAACGCGGCCCCCAGATGTTATAATCATTGTCGTTGATCCCGCCGCCCCGACCGTCCTTGAATGCATATTCGTAATCGCTGCCCGGGCCGTACTCTGTCTGGTATTTGGGAATTGCATTGAAGCCGGTTTGTAACTGGGTACTGGAATTGAAGTCGACTGTAAAGCCTTTTTTCGCGCCGCTCCCTTTTTTGGTGGTAATGATAATGGCCCCGTTCTGGCCCCGATTTCCGTACAAAGCCGCCGCACTCGCGCCTTTCAGCACCGAATACGTCTCGATGTCGTCCGGGCTCAGGTTCCATGAATCCGTGTTCATCGGCACGCCGTCGACCACATACAAAACCCTGTCGCGGCCGCGTAAAGTCACCTGCGGGCTCGAAAGCAAATCGGGGCTTTGGGCAATCGTGAGGCCGGCTACCTTTCCCGTCAGCGAACTGATCGCATTCGGCTCCCGCGCTTTCACCATCGTAGCACCTTTCACTTCCGAAACCGAATATCCTACCGCCTTTTTCTCCTTTTTAATGCCTAACGCCGTGACGACCACTTCGTTGAGCTGTCGCTGATCGGCATTCATGGCGACGTCTATCACCGTCCTGTTTCCCACGGCCATTTCCTGCGAAAGGAAGCCAAGAAAAGAAAAAACCAGCGTATCTTTCTCACTATCAACTCTTAACACATAACGGCCCGTTGCATCGGTAACCGTCCCGCGGGATGTTCCCTTGATAAGGATATTCACCCCCACGAGTCCTTCCTTGCCTGCACCCTCGGTAACCTTGCCGCTGACGGTCCTTTCATTCGCGGCCGGATTAATTGTCGAACGCACAAGTTTATACGTACGCGCTTCGGCAAGCATTTTGCCCGTCATGGGCACGGTTCCGCGGGCATGCGCCTGACCGGGAAGCGCCGCCGAGAAGCCCAGGCACAGCATAAGCGCAACAGACCAGCACCCGCCAGGGCGCTTCCGTTCTAAAAACGTAATCTTTTTTTCCATAATTGATTGTTAATTAGCTGGTATTTCAAAGTCAATAAGGTACCATTAAAGGCGGGAGGGCCTTTTTGCGACGGCTGATGGCTGATGGCTGATGGCTGACCGCCGGCCATAGACCATGGACCGCCGACGGCCGACGGCAGATTGCCGAGGTACTAGGTTTTGGCTGTTATTTCATGGACAGTCAGGTTTGTGAACAAATACTAAACAATATTAGAATAGCACTACTTCAAAACATTCTGCGGCTGAATGCTAAAAGTAAAGTATAATTAAACAACACAAAAGCATTTTGCGATATTTATGTACAAATTCAACAAAATGTGCTCGTCCACACTTTCCAAAGTTTATAAATACTCTATATTTAGACTCTGCGATGCAAAGATATTCTTGGATTTTCAAACGAGATTTATTTTAATGTTAATTAATATTTAACTTTTAGGGTTTTGCCTGATTGTGCCTCTGCGGGACCGCCCCTACTGTTAAGTATTTGAGAACAAATCAAAACTTTTCATTCTCCTAATATTGACTTAACACCACGCGAGCATCTTTGCAGCACTTATGAAGATACTCCGCATAACACTGCTCGCCTTTTTCTCGTGGGTAATCTGGCTGCTCGTGTCCCAGTTTTTCTTCTGCCCGCGCTACCAGTTCAACGCCCCGATTCCCTTCGAAGGGTCCGCCATCTACAATCCCTACGACTCCGTCAATGCGGCCCAACCGAATGCGGCCCGTTGGGTAAAATGCAATTTCCATGCGCATTCCCGCGCATGGGAGGGCGTTACCAACGGGCACGGGAGCGCAGCCGACATCCATAACGCCTACAAGGCATTGCATTACGGGGTACATTGCGTATCGAACTACCACCATATAGATACTACCCATTCAACCCGCGCCGATTATCTGCCGGCGTATGAGCATGGCTATAATATCCGGAAAACGCATCAGCTCGTGCTCGGAAGCCACGAAGTGCAATGGCTGGATTACCTTTTTGCACAGACAACCCACAACAAACAGCATGTGCTTAGCCATCTCAACGGGCCCGATAATGTGGTGATCCTCAACCACCCCGCACTCAAAAACGGCTATACGGCCGACGATCTCGCCCAACTCACACATTATGACTGCATGGAGGTGCTGAACCCGTCGGTAACGTCTACGGCGCAATGGGATGCTGCATTATCCGCCGGCAAGCGGGTGTTTATCGTGGGCGATGACGATATTCATGACGTCATTTCCAAAAAGCGGCTCGGCACAAGATGTACGTTCGTGAATGTCAGGAATAATTCGGCCCGCGAGGTAATCCATGCATTGAAAACCGGGCAGAGCTACGGGGTGATCGTCGGTGAAACCCAGCAGCACGATTCCATCCCGCAGTTGAAAGGCCTGACGGTCCGCAACGACACCATTATCGCCCTCATGAACCGGATGGCCAGCGAAGTGAGCATTACCGGCCAGAACGGCAAAGTGCTTGCCCTGGCGCGCCACACCGACCGGATCAGCCACCGCATCACGCCCGAGGATCGCTATGCCCGGGTGACTTTCAAATATGCAAATGGCACGGAGATTTTTTTGAACCCGGTGTTTTTTACACCTAAAAGCGGGTATCAGCCGATGCCGGTTTACGAAAATTTCAATGAGACAATGTTTTTCCGGAGCATCGGCACGTGCATTCTGGGTGTGTGGCTGTTGCTGTTGGTACGTTTGATGACCGGCCAGCGGCCGCAACGCTACGGACGACGCAGGTTATCATGGCGCTAGATTACATTAACAAGCACCCGGTAACCGCCCTGGTGGTCGTTTTCACGATCATCCGCCTCCTCATCGCCAATCTGATCAACC
>CAMLNK010000513.1 GCA_946481035.1 uncultured Dyadobacter sp.
CGGTGATGTGCGGCCTCAACTGGGCTTACGGTAACTATTGCGTGATGATCGACGACGATTTTCAAAATCCGCCGGAAGAGATATTAAAGCTGGTAGAAACCGCCGAATCGGGAGATTATGATGTTGTTTATACCTATTATGCCAAAAAACAGCATTCCGTTGGCCGGAACATGGGCAGCCGTTTTGTGAACTGGCTTACAAGTTATCTTCTGAATAAACCCAAAGACCTGTATTTGTCGAGTTTCAAATTGATCCGGCAGGAGGTCGTTCAGGAAATCATCAAATACCACGGGCCTTATCCCTATATCGACGGGCTGATATTCAGGATCACGCGGAATATCGGAACTGTGCAGGTAGCGCACGAGAAAAGGGAAGAAGGTGCTTCCAACTACACATTTCACAAGCTCGTATCGCTTTTTCTCAATATCCTTTTCTGCTATTCGTCGCTGCCGATTCGCCTTTTTGTACCCATCGGCGTGGGGTTGTTCAGTTTAGGCTTTTTGCTTTTGCTCTTCCTGACAATCCAGTGGATCATCGGTCCCGATCCGAAAGGCTGGCAGGTGGTAACGGCCACCATTATTTTCATAGGAGGCATTCAATGCTTGCTGCTGAGTGTTTTGGGAGAATATATAGGCAAGAGTTTCATGGCGCAGAGCGGGCAGCCGCAATATGTGATCAAATATAATAGTTCGGAAAACGTATGATCGACAACCGGCTCGAATACCAGCGCATGTACGAAACCGAGCGAAAATTGTGGTGGTACCAGATTCTCCACGGCAAGGTTTTGGGCCAGATCCGGAAGCATTTCCGGGCCATGGACCCCGACCTCAAAATCCTCGATGCAGCATGCGGTACGGGCGGGTTACTATCGTTTTTGAAGGAAAATGGGTATTCCAACCTGCGGGGCTTCGATTATTCACAGCATGCCATCGATTTCTCGAACGAGCGCGGCCTGAACGTCGTTTTCGGCGACCTCCGGAATGTGGCTGCATTTGAGCCGGGTGAGACTTTCGACATTATCACTTGCAACGATGCGCTCTATTTCCTGACCGACGAGGAGATTATCCGCGCGTTGACCGCATTCAAAAACCGCCTCAACCGCAATGGGCTGATCATTATTAATATTCACGCGTTCGAAGCCTTTTCGGGCACGCACGACCTCGCGGTAGGGAGCTCACGACGCTTTAAATTGGAGCAGTTTCAGGCATTCGGCAAAGCTGCCGGGCTGCGGATCGGGTTCACTACTTACTGGCCATTCGCGCTTTCGCTATCTATTTTGCTCGTACGGCAATGGCAGAATTACCGGATCAGGAGGAAGAAAATCGACGTCGATCACCTCGATTCGGATGTTGAATACCCCGGCGACGCGGTGAATGCGGTTTTGAAAACCATTACCAAAGCAGAATCCGCCATTCTGGGCAAAGCGCCCTTCGGCAGCTCGCTCTTTATGACGTTCCAGCCTGCCTAAGTTCCCTACTTTTTGGAATAACCCGACGAATTGACGGCATCGAACAACGCTTTGGTTTTGGCAACGCCGTTCTCTCCATTGAGCGCGAAATACCAGAACACTTCCAGTTCACCCCGGTGCATAGCCTGGTTCATATCGCCGCTTTGTGATTTGTGCGCAGCTTTTACCCAGTCGGCGACAATCATATAGCTGTGTTTGTTATCCTCCCCAAAGCTGTATGAACGGTCGAACTCGAAAACGGGCGCGGTTTTGAGGATACTGGTTTCGGGGTAGCCGGTAAGACCGGTGAATTGGAAAGTATAGTCCTTGTTTTGTGACTGGCCGCCCAGTACCACCGGTTTTTTCGCCCCTTTGTAACGCTGCACTGCCCGTATCGCGCTGATCGACGCCGTTTTATGATGCGCATGCTGGCCCTCATGCGGGACGAGGCAGAATATGAAGTCGTAGTTGCCGTTGGCGAGGATATTGTCGAGCTTTTTTTCAACGTAAGCAATATCCCAGTTTTTGCCTTGTAAATAGGGTTTTTCGTCGCGGTTGTAATAATCGTCCAGCTGATCGAGAAAGAAAAAGTTGCCGATGCCCATTACTTCGCCGGAAGCCATGAGTTCTTTTTTTCGGATCAAGGGCAAATGCTTTCTCCCTGTGGCCGAATCCACGAGGTTCAGGCCATAGTAGCTCGATGCCACCAGTCCGTTGTAGCCGCCCGAGGCGTCGGTGATCAATGCGAGGTCTGCGGAGCCTTTCAGTTCGTGTGTGATTTTGAAAATAGTTACCGGAAACATCGTTTCATCATCCGGATGCGCCGTAACGATCAGGACGCGCGGGCCTTGTGCATATAAGTTTAGGGAAAGCAATAGTAGCGACAAAAGATAAATGTTTCGCATGCGATGATTTTGTTAGGTGATGTGTTATAAAATTATGGATTCCGGGGATCATTGCAATGGGGAAGGTCATTTCGGAAAATTGCTTCTTTCTGGAACGTTCGTTCTGAAATAATTGTCTGATAATCATGGCACGCAACAAAGCATTCGAACCGGAAGAGAGGCTGGAAAAGGCGAAATGCCTTTTTTGGCAAAAAGGCTACAACGCCACCTCCATGCAGGACCTCGTCGACACGATGGGGCTGAACCGCGGAAGTATTTACGACACCTACGGCGACAAGCACAGCTTGTTTCTGCAATGCCTGCGGAGTTATACAGAAGAGATGTTCGAAGATTACCAGAAAGTGGCCGGAGAAACGAAGTCGCCCATGAAGGCGATCGAAAAGATCATCAAAAAGGCGGCTGCAAGAACGGTGGAGGAGGAACGGACCTGCCTTGGCGTGAAGTCGACTTTCGAGCTGGCTTCGGTGGATGATGAAGTGCGTGCCATATTAAAACAAAATACCACCAGCCTGACGGCCCTGCTGAAAGACCTTTTGAAAAAGGCCCAAAAAGCGGAGGAAATCAGCGGCAAAAGAGACCCGGCAATGCTGGCGAACTTTGTGGTATCGAACTTTACCGGGTTCTGGCAGGCTTACCTGGTGTATGGTGACGGTGAACTGGTACAGCAGCAAGCCGAATTTTTAATAAAATCAATCAAAAAATAATTTGTCCAATGATGGAACAAGCATTCCATAATGACAATGCTTACGGACATGTCAGGGTTAGTTACAGAAATCGCAAATAAATCAGGTATAGTAAAAATCTACAAGCAAGGAGCGCCCTCGGTGCTGGGTTACGAAAGGGAGACCATTACAGAGCCGGGCCCGGGAGAGGTGCGGGTGCGCCAGGAGGCCATCGGGCTGAATTTTGTAGACACTTATTACCGCGACGGTAAGTTTCCCGTCAAATCGTTTCCTTACACGCCGGGCGTAGAGGCAGCGGGCGTCATTGAGGCCGTGGGGCCGTGGGTGACGGAATTCAACGTCGGCGACCGGGTGGGTTACCACTTTATTCCGGGCGCGTATGCCGAAAGCCGCGTCGTATCCACACAGCAATTGATCCATATCCCCGATAGTATCACCTCGGAAGAAGCCGCGGCAATGCTCGTGAAGGGGTTTACCGCCAGAATGCTCGTGAAAGTGATTCATCCCATTAAGCCGGGCGATGTAGTGCTCGTGCATGCGGCCGCAGGCGGCGTAGGCACGCTCGTTACCAAATGGGCGAAGGCGCTGGGCGCGACGGTGATCGGAACGACGGGTTCGGAAGAAAAGAAGGAAGTGGTATTAGCCAACGGGGCCGATTACGTTTTCCTGGCCGAATGCCGTGAATTTGTGCATTCTGTGCTGGAAATCACGGAGGGCCGGGGCGTGGATGTCGTGTTCGACGGGGTCGGGAAGGATACATTCAGCTATTCTTTGGACGTGATCCGGAAGGGCGGCCAGATCGTGCTTTACGGATCGTCGTCGGGCCAGCCGGAGCATATCGACCATGCATTCCTGCGCGAAAAATCGATTGTAATGGCTACTCCCACGCTGAGCGCTTACATTACCGATCGCGAAGTATTGGAAGAATATGCGGCGGATACATTCAGTGCATTCAATAGCGGGATATTCGGGAGCCTGGCCATTACCCGGTACCCTTTGTCCAGGGCTTTTCAGGCGCAGGCCGATCTCGAAGCACGGAAAACGATAGGTTCCGTAATTTTGGTACCGTAAGTTTTTCGTATTAATTCAATTTTATGGCCAAGGTTTTAATACAATTTGCCCATCCCACGCTCAGTAAATCCAATGTGCAGAAGACACTGGAAAAATATGCCCGTAAGGTCAAGGGAGTGACTTTCAACGACCTCTATGAGCATTATCCGGATCTTTTCATAGATGTCAAAAGAGAGCAGCAGCTGCTGGCAAAACACGATATTATCATATTTCAGCATCCGTTTTACTGGTATAGCAGCCCTCCGATCCTGAAACAATGGCAGGACCTTGTGCTGGAATACAATTGGGCCTACGGACCAAAAGGGCATGCATTGAAAGGTAAAAAGATATTCAATGCGGTGTCGTGCGGGGGCGGGCGG
>CAMLNK010000514.1 GCA_946481035.1 uncultured Dyadobacter sp.
CGTACCCCAGGTCATGAGTACCTGCGACGGGAACGCGCCGATGGCAGCCAGTTGCACGAAAATCAGAATATCCCTGATCTTTTTATTCCCCTTCTTAAAATCCCGCCAGGCATAGGGCGCCAGGAAAAGCGTGGCAAGCAACATGGGCAGCCACACCGTAAAATACGGCCCCACCTGGTCCTGCGTAAGCTTAATGCACGTGAAATGGAACGACCAGATCAGGTTGCAGAAGAACAATATACTCCACGAAAAGAAGGCTTTCCTCATGAATGCGCGGTTAGGATTTTTCCGGTTTGATATTTTTGAAGCGCGTCGTAATCGAGCATAATGCCCAACCCATCGCCCTGCGGTACTTTTGCGGCGCCGTTTTCAAATGCGATGGGTTCGGCGAGGAGGTCGTCTACCCGCACCAGTTCGCCGAAAATGTCGGAAGGAATAGCGCAGTTAATGCTCGCCGCCGCGATATGCAGCCCCATTGTTTCCGAAATCCCCAAATCCACCTCCGACCCGCGCCAGCACAGTTTGCCTTCCATATAGGCGATTTCGGCCAGCAGCACGCAGTTGTAAGCCGAGCCATTGAAATTGTAACCATCGGCCGCGTCCGCACGCACGAACGTGATCATGTCGCGAATGTCCTGCGTGTACGGGAGCGAAATGTGCCGGTACAGCGGTATGCCAAGGCGTTTTTTGAGGTATTTAAAACCTTCCACATCCGCATGCAGGATCGGGTCTTCCAGGCCCAGCATAACCTCCATTTCTACACCCTCCATCAGTTCCATCGTCGTTTCCACATCGTTCCAGCGCTGGTTCGGGTCGAGCAGGACTTTGATACCATGGCCGCATTTCCTTTTAATCTCCTCCGTCCAAAGCCGCACCGGGTCTTCGTCCGAGCATTTGAATTTGAATACCTTATGACCTTTCTGCATTGCTTCGAATGCCTTTTGAGCCGCATCTTCGGGTGTTCTCCGGCCCGTCCAGCCCATGCAATCGACAGTTTCGCGGTAGCCGCCTCCGAGCAGTTGGTATACCGGCACGTGCAACAGCTTTCCCACCAGATCGAGCACGCAACTTTCGAATGCCTCGTAAATCCGCTGGTCGGTCACGGGTAAGCGGCGCCAGTTCAGTTTCAGCACATCTTTGCCTGCGAATTCCTGCAAACTTTCGCGGATAAGCTCGCCGGAAGCGCTGCGGTAAGTTTCGCCTACGCCCGTAAGCCCGTTTGCGAGGGTCATTTCGATAATCCATTTGGGCTGGTTCGCAAACTCCGTCCAGCTTTCGCCGGTCAGGAATTTTTGGGCAAATGCGCTGTCTTTGTCCAGTACCGTTTCGGAATTCAGGCTTCCAGGTTTGGCCGGCACGATTACCTCCGTGGCACAGACCGATACGATTGTTGTCATTCCTGCGGGTATTTTTCAGCCAGCTTCCGGATGTCGTAGCTGAAATCGATAAATGCTTTTTCCCAGGCTTCGGCACTTTCCCTCGTGTAGGGGTAAAATCCCTGCGCATTGCTGATGCCTCTCGCTCCGGACGCAACCAGTTTCTCCATCATTTCGGGCGTCGTCTGCCGGTTATCAAGGTCTGGGAAGAGATCCCTCATGACGGTCAGGTAAGCCGGAATACCCGTGAGGTCCATAAACCGGAACGGCCCCGCAAACGTGATCCAGTAACCGAGGTCGTTGCGCAGCGAACGGTCGACGTCCTCGACCGTCGCATAGCCATTCTCCACCAGATTGAATGCCTCCCGCAGCATGGCGTACATAATGCGGTTGGTGATAAATCCACGAATATCCTTCCGAAGCAGCGACGGCTCCTTGCCCCAGCCTTCTGCCAGTTTTACAATCTGCTCCGCATATTTCAGCTCCGAATCCTTCCCGCAGATCACCTCCATAAACCGGGTAATGTGCGCCGGCTCCGCCCAGTGAATGCCTAGCAACCGCCCGGGATGCTCCAAACCAGCCTGCAAAACCGAAACAGGTATCGCCGAAGTATTGCTACCGATAATCGCTGTGGGCGAAAGCACCGTTTCCAATGCGTGGTACACCGCCTTTTTGGCCTCCACATCCTCGGTAATCGACTCGATCACCACCTCGTGGCCCGCCAGATCGGCAACATCGGTCGTAATGGCAATGCGCCCGGCCACTGTTTCCGGCAGTTCTTTCAATAAGCCCTCGTTGTGAAGCTCCGTCAGAAAGCCCAGAATGCGGTCGCGCGCCGGTGCCGTTTCAATTTCATCTTTCACAAGCGAAGTCACCTCATGCCCAGCCGCCAGAATGCAGGTAGCAATGCTGCTGCCCATGAGCCCGAGTCCGACAGTGCCGATGCGTGGTTTTAAATTCATTTTATCAAAACAAAAACCTGAAATCCTAAACTAGCCGATCAGCGCAATGGCGTCGATCTCGATTTTGATCCCGTCCGACAACACCGACTGCACGGTGGTACGGGCCGGGAGAATGCCTTTGAAAAAAGAGGCATATGCTACATTATAGCGGTCGAAATCATTAATATCCTCCAAATGCACCGTGCATTTCATAATATCGTCGATCGTCCCACCGGCTGCTTCCACCACCTTTTTCACATGTTCGAGGGTGAGCAGCGTCTCTTCTTCGATGGTACCGTGTTTCACCTCGCCGGTAGCCAGGTCCAGCGGCCCCTGCCCACTCACGAACAGTAAGCCGTTTTTCAGAACACCGGCGGAGTACGCGCCGGTGCTGACACTTTTATCTGGGTGCTTGATTTCTTGTTTGGGCATGTGCGTTACTTTTTATGACAAATCGAATTGATCGGCCGATCTAGGTGCCGCGTGTGGTCATTTTGTCAAGTGTAGTCAAGAATGGTCACTTATAGCTAATCCTCGAACAACGCTTGACCATTCCTGACCACACCTGACCACTTCCTGACTACACTTGACCACTTCCTGACTATCAATGACCATTCTTGACAACAAATGACTACAACCGTCCTCCTACCTCCCACCCCGCAAAGGCTTCCAAAAACGTCACCAAGGCCTCCGTCGCTTTACCGATGAGATGCGTACCTTTTTCCGCCGTCGCTTTTTGCGGTTCGCCGCTGCTGCCGTTGCCGGAAATGAATGCGGTTTGTTTGAAGAGCGTTACACCGCGGTAGGGCTCGTCGTCTTCCCAGGGGATGTAGCCGTTGCTGGCGGGCCGTTGTGCACGCTCCGCTTTTTCCATCCACACTTTTTCGGGAAAAAGATGGAGCATCATACTTGTTTCGTACTCGCACGCGTGGCTCAGTGCAGGACTTTCCATCGGCGCTTCACCCGCAAATGGCTTTCCCGCCAGTTCCCAATAGGTAACCAAAGCGATGTTGGCCGAATTGGCGAGAGCCGAATCACTGCTCAGCACCGCGAGGGCCTGCTTCACCGGCGTAATGTTGCCGCCATGGCCATTCAGGAGTACGATTCTCCGAAAACCGTTTTGCAGCAACGAGCCCACCATATCCACGATTACCTGTGTGTATAATGCCGGATTGATACTGATCGTCCCGCCGAACGACAAATGGTGATGGCTCGAACCGAACGGCAGCGTCGGGCACAATAGCACGCGCCCGGGCAGGGACGCTTCGGCCGCTCCCGCAAGATGCGTGACAATATCCGTGTCCGTCGACACCACCATATGTGGCCCGTGCTGCTCGGTAGCGCCGAGCGGGAGCACCACTACCACGCTATCAGCGGATGCCCGGATCGATGGATAGTTTAAATTGACAAATAACATAGCGGCGGTCAGGAAGGCTATTGATCAAATGTATTGATTAATTTTTTGTTTACAAAATTTAAATAAAATAGTTTACAAAAATTAAAAATCGGGCTTAAATAATGCTTCGAACGCCTGGTCGGCTACGTGATCGGGCTTGTTTTCAATCCGGTAGCCGATCACTTTCAAAGAAAGTTTCTGCCACAAGCCATATTCAACATCAAACCTGCCGAGTATGGTGTTGAGGCGATAAGTCATATATTCCGAGCGCCATGCTTCGGAATATGCGGTTTTCAGCTCACCAGCCTCATCCATCACATCCACCAGCAAGCCATGGCACGGGTAAACGAGGTCATAGGCGACAAAATCGTTCTTCTTCCGCTCCAACATCGACTCATTCCAACGGTCGCAGATTGTTTGGGCCCACAAAAAACGCGTTGCCGAATAGCCCATCAGCCTCGCGGTCACGATCATCGACTGAATGAATGCGGTATCCTTGGGACTGCACTGGGCTAAGGCCGTAATCAGCTCTCCCTGTGCGGCTTCGCTTAGCTTGCGTGCATTTCGGAAATCAGCAGCATGCTCGCGGGTATTTTTGAGGTAATAGGGCAAAAACGGGTTCGACCAGCTTTCGATAATCGTTCCGCGCGGCATGCCGTTGGTATTTCGTCCAAGGCATTTGTTGAGCGACGCATTTGCGGCGGCGAGGTGATCAAACGCCCTTTGCATTTCACCGGCCACCTGAGGATA
>CAMLNK010000515.1 GCA_946481035.1 uncultured Dyadobacter sp.
TAGGTTTCCCCCAATCTTCGGGTGTGAGGGATTTAAGTAATGCAATGAGGTGTTCGTCGAGCTCGGCAAACAGGTGAACGGTGTGGATCATGGCGGCGGCGTGGACTTGTTTTGCCTTAAATATCGATGAAAAAGGGATTTGTTGTGATGTTCAGGATGTGATTTGGTATTTTTGGGCCGGTTCAAAGTGTAGAGAAATGACTTATTGCTTAGGAATAAAAGTGAAAGAGGGCCTTGTTGCCCTGGCCGATACGCGGATCACCGCAGGCACCAATACGACTACTAAAAAGAAGATGTACGTCACCCAGCAAGACAATTATTCGATGTTCATCATGACCAGCGGGTTGAGGTCTGTGCGCGATAAAGCGGTACATTATTTTGAAGAACTGATCAGCGAAGGTGTCGTTTACAACAAGCTTTACAAGGCAGTAAATGCATTCGGGGAGCAGATCAAACGTGTAGCCGAAGAAGATAAGGCGAGCCTGGAAAGGTCGGGTCTTAAATTCAATCTGAATACCATCGTGGGCGGCCAGCTGAAAGACGACAAGGATCACAAGCTGTTCCTGCTGTATTCGGAAGGCAACTGGGTGGAACTTGACGAGGGTTCACCGTACGTGATTATCGGCAACTCCGGGCAGGGAAAAGCCATTCTGAACCGCGTGCTGAACGAGAATTCGACGATGAAGCAGGCACTCAAAGCCGGCTTCCTTTCGTTCGATTCCACGCGCGTGAGCAATAATGATGTGGATTTCCCGATCGACGTGGTTTTGTACAAAAAGGATAGCTTCGCCATTGCAGAGCACCGCTACGAGCAGAAGGATATGGAGGAAATTTCGAGAATCTGGGCCGAAAAGCTCAAACAGGCGCTGGACGACATTCCGGAAGAATGGATGGATACGACGTTTAGCAAGATGTCCCACAACCCATACCCATAACCCATAACCCAAGGCTTAAGCCTTGGGCTGTCAGAGACCGTACTTGTAGATAAGGTATAGCATGGAGGCCATAGCCGCAGCGCCGAGTTCGAGCTCCCGCTTGCTCACCGCCTCGAACCGGTCGTTAGCAGCATGATGGTAGTCAAAATACCGCTGCGAATCGGGCATTAACCCAAGTAATACCGTTCCCTGCTGCGCGAGCGGGCCAATATCCGCGCCGCCGCCGCCCGGGCCCAACTCGTGAATGCCATAAGCCGCAAACAGTTGGCTCCATTGCTGAATTTTAGCCTTTTGCGCGGGCGTACCCACGATCCCGAAACCGCGGGGAGAGAACCCGCCATGATCCGATTCAATGGCCGCAATATGAGGCTCTTGTCTCGATTTGGCAGAATCCGCGTAAGTAATGCCGCCCTTCATACCATTCTCTTCGTTCATAAACATGACCGCGCGCAACGTGTTGTTAGGCTGGTAACCCAATGCTTTCAGTATCCGCACCGCCTCGATCGACTGCACGCAGCCCGAACCATCGTCGTGCGCTCCCTGGGCGAAATCCCACGAATCGAGGTGCCCGCCGATCGCAATGTATTTGTCGGGGCTGGTTTTTCCCTTCCATTCGCCGATCACATTGTGTGACGCAGCGTCGGGAAGTGTTTCGCAGTTCTGTTCGAAATAGAATTCGGTTTCAGGATTTGCCAGTAATGCTTTGCTGAGCAGTTCCGCGCCATTGGTACTGATCGCCGCCGCCGGGATCATAGGCGCGCCCGCTGCGTAACGCATGCTGCCCGTATGCGGGAAATCGTCAAGGCGGGTCGTCATCGAGCGGGTAATGGAGCCTATTGCGCCCAATTTCGCTGCCTCGCTTGCGCCTGCGGCACGCTGCTCTACCGCACCTGCGTAAGCTTCAAATGTATTGAGTTTGGTAGGGTCCATCGGGCGGTTGAAGAACACGATTTTGCCCTTCACCTTTTCGGTACCGAGGTCGCGAAGCTGTTGGAAGCTCTTCACCTCGATCACTTTTGCTTTGATACCGCCTTTCGGAGTGGCGACAGAACCGCCCAATGCGGCAACAGGAACCTCCGTTTTTTGTTTACCATTGATAATATGTGCCTTCTCTTTCGCACCGCGTACCCAATGCGGTACCATCACATTTTGCAGGAATACATTATCGAAATGCTCGCCTTCCATCACCGATTTGGTATAAACGACAGCCTTCGCAGCTCCTTCCGAACCGCTTAGCCTCGGGCCTACCTGTTGGGTGAGGTGCCGCAGCCATTCGTAAGATTTGCCTTCACCGAGCGCTGCATCATAAATTCTGCGGATAAAGGCCGAGTCGGCCTGGAAATCGGTCTGGGCCGAAACGGGAAGCGCTATCCCTGTGATGGAAAGGGACAGCGCCGTAAAGAATTTTTTCATGTAGTGACAGGAGTTTTGGAGTTGTTAGAGTTATAAGTTCAAAGTTTATGAGTTTAAAGTAAACATAATTAAACTTTGGACTCATAAACTCTAAACTCATAGACTTTAAACTCCATTTAGCTCGGTTTTACATTTTTTCCCTGCCGCTTGGCGATAGAAAGCAGTAATGCAGGTAAAAGGATCAGGTTGGTACACATGGCTACCAGCAGGGTGATCGATACCATCACACCCATTGCCGCAGTTCCGCCGAAGCTGGACGCTGCGAAGATCGAAAATCCGCAGAACAGAATTACCGCCGTGTAAATCATACTCAAACCAGTTCCGAAAATAGAAGCGGTAACCGCTTTCGAGGGCGTCAGGCCTTTTTTGTAGAGCTCCTCGCGGTAGCGCGTAAGGAAGTAAACCGTTCCATCCGAGGCAATACCGAATGTAATGCTGAAAATCAGGATCGTCGTCGGTTTGAAATAGATATCGAAATACCCCATAATACCGGCCGTCAATGCGAGCGGGATCAGACAGGGCAGTTTGGAAAGCAGGATAATGGGGATGGAGCGGAAAAGCGCCATACCCACGATCGCAATCAGGACGATCGCAATGAGCAGACTTTCGTACAGGTTACTGAGCAGGTAGTCGTTGCTTTTAAGGAATACCAGGCTGTGGCCGGTGAGGCTTACTTTGTATTTCTCCGGGCTGAAAATCGAGTCTACTTTGGGACGAATGCGGCTCATAAGCTCCTTAATGCGCTCGGAACCCACGTCGGCCATCTGGAAACTCACCCTGGTCACGCTTTTGTCTTCGTTGAGGAAAGAGGTCAGCTGCTTGGCCGCGCCTTGCTGGCTTTGTACATACTGGGTCATTTTGTTCAGTTCCAGCACGCCGGGCAATGCGTAATATTTGGCATCGCCGCCGCGGTAACCCTGGTAAAGGAATTTGGACGCTTCTACAATCGAAACCGGCTTCGAGAATTCGGGGAACTTGGCCATTTCGCTTTGAAATGCTTTGATTTTATACAAAGTTCTGGCCTGGTCCGCGAAAACGCCATTCGGCTGTTTGGTGTCGATCATCACCTCAAAAGGCAGCACACCGTTGAAGTTCTTTTCAAAAAAGCGCAAATCGGTGTAGACGACATCCTTTTTAGGCAAATCATCGACCACATAGCCGATCGTTTTGATTTTGGTCATACCGAACGCGGAAACGATGATCAGCACCACCATGGCAATGTAAATCTCCTTACGGTGGTGATGTACCAGGTTGTTAACCATCCTGAGGAACCCGAACGCCCATTTTCCTTCGAGGTGCTTCAAATGGCGGGGCTTGGGTGTACTCATGTAATGCAGGGTAATGGGCAGCAGCACCAGGCAGAGCACATACGTTACCATTACGCTGATGGCCGCAACAACGCCGAACTCGACGAGCAAGATACTATTTGTAAAATAAAACACCCCGAAACCGATGGCGGTCGTCATGTTCGCAAGGAACGTCGACAGCCCGATTTGCCGTATCATCTCCCGCAATGCTTCATCCTTATTGCTGTGAGAAACAAGCTCGGCCTGGTATTTATTGATCAGAAACACGCAGTTAGGCACGCCGATCACGATTAGCAGGGGAGGTATGAGGCCGGTGAGTGCGGTGATTTTGTAGTTAAATAAATGCAATATCCCTACCGAGAATACCACGCCTATCAACACTACTACAATGGACAGCAGCGTGAGCCGGAATGACCGGAAAAACGCCCACAAGATGAGCAATGTAACAAATACGGCCAGTCCCATGAAAAGCTCCATTTCACCGGAGATCTTCTTCATGTTCACCGTCCGGATGTATGGCATCCCGGAATAATGCAGGTCAGTATTGTATTTGGTGGCGAAGGTTTCCGCCATTTTCTCGATGTCGTCGACGATCGTCAGTCGGCGTTTCGAGTTGAGTTCCTTGTCGTTGAACGTGATGACAATCAGCGTTGCATTGCTTTTGCTGTTGAGCACCAGCCCTTCATAAATTGGCAGGTTGGCAATCTCTTTTTTAAGGCTGTCGGCCTCGGCCTGGCTGTTGGGAATATCGCGGATAACCGGGGAGAAATCGAAACGGGTAAGGCTGTCATTACGGGTGATTTTAT
>CAMLNK010000516.1 GCA_946481035.1 uncultured Dyadobacter sp.
CCGGGCAGACGAGGAAACCGAGATTTACCACGACTGGGAGCCTTATGAAAACATTTCCAAAGAAGCAGCCCTGGCGGTAGTTGCCTCCGAAGACCAGAACTTTCCCAATCACTGGGGCTTCGATTTTGATCAGATCTACAATGCGATGACCGAGGACCGCAAACGCGCCCGCGGTGCGAGCACCATTTCACAGCAGGTTGCCAAGAATGTCTTCCTTTGGCATGGGCGGAGTTACCTGCGCAAGGGATTGGAAGTCTATTTCACCGTTCTTATTGAAGTGCTGTGGAGCAAGGAGCGGATTCTGGAAGTGTACTTGAATGTAGCTGAAATGGGGAAGATGACTTTTGGTGTCGAAGCGGCCTCGCTCCGGTATTACAACAAGTCTGCGAAGCGCCTCACGCGCTATGAAGCCGCCCGCATTGCCGCGGTGCTCCCCAATCCGATCCGTTTTTCGATCAAGAACCCTTCTGCGTATGTGAACAAGCGTACCAACCAGATCGTCCGTCAAATGCGGTACTTGGGCGGACAGAAGTATCTGGCTGATTTGTAATTAGTATATCTCGATGATGCCAGTCGTGATACCCTGAGATATTCGTTCGAAGATTTTTGGGATTAACTTTTTGAGTGTATCCCTTCTATTATTGAATGCACAGAGAACGAAAATTGTAACTGGCAGCCGTTGAAGATTCTGCTGGTATGGTAGATTGCGATCGACTGTCACAAACATTTCAAACTGCTCCTCTTTCATGAGTCGAAGTAGTTCTCCATTCTTTTTGCCGAGCCATCCCTTATCGCGCACTGACCATATTTCGTTTTCGAGCCCAAAATCATAGCGGAGCTTGCGGGGAAGACTTTCATCCAGCAAAATTTTCATGAAGCAGCTTCTCTGATGTAAGTGTCTTTTTGGCCATTTCAAGAACTGCAAGTGCGCTTTCTTTCGAAACCGATGGGAAATCGTCGAGAAATTCGGACAAATCTTCTCCACCTTCTATATAATCGAACAGATTCTGAACAGGCACTCTCGTTCCTGCAAAAACAGGAACACCGCTCATAATTTCAGGATCGACGCTTATTTGACCGTATTGCATTGCTTTTCAGTTGATGGATTTACTACAATATACAAAAACAACGGCAGAATCGATAGACAACTGAACAATCATACAACCCCAATTACTCCCCGGCTACGGCCGATCCCCTTCCCTTGACGAACGCGGCGTGCTCTGCGGCCGGCTGGATGGCGAGGCGGCAGGGCGCGACGTTTCCGGACGGCTTGGCGCTGGTGCTGGCCGTGTGGCGGGTGTCTGACGCGTCGGACGTTCTACGTTAGGTCTTGTAGTTTCCGGGCGTGGTGACGGTGCGGGCCGCGTCACTTCCGGACGGGGCGTTGGCGCAGGCCGGGTTACTTCCGGGCGGGGAGTTGGCGTTGGTCTCGAAACATCCGGTCTGTTTGGTCGCGTAGGTCGTTCGATATCCGGGCGCGGGTTGATTGGCCGCGATGTGCCGGGGCGCGTAACGTCGGGACGACCATTATCGGGACGCCCTGTACCCGGCCTACCGCTATTGCCGCTTCCGGGCCGCTCGACAGACGGGCGTGAAATGCCCTCGCCAGCACCCGGCCTGGTAGTGCCAGGTCGTCCGGTTGATGGCCGCGTAATCACCGGGCGGCCTGTTTTATCAAAATCGGGAAGCCTTTCCCGTGTAGTAGGTGCTTTGGGATTTCTTTTTACAAATAATGCCGAACCCTGCCGCGCCGACGACGGCCGCGAGTAAGTAGCACGGTAATCGCCCCGCGTGTAGCGTGTATGCACGATTACCGATCGCGAGCGGAAGTTACCGCCGTAATAATGCGTATGCCAAACCGGGTTGCGGTAGCTGGGCCAGCGGCGGAAGTGACCGTTGTAATAGTAATGCCAGTGGTAGTGGTAACCGTAGTAATAATGCCAGTAGCGCGGCCGCCACGGGCGCCAGTACGACGGGTAGTAATGCCACCGCCAGGGCGATCGCCAGATCACATATCTTGGCACAAAAATGAATTGGATTACCGGCCAGTTCGACACATAAGTGACATTTTGCTGAACGGCGGCCTGTTGTACACTGCGGTTTCCGCTATAACCCGGATTGGGCGTTTCCGTCACCGTCCCGGATTGTGAATTGGGTTCGATAATATAGTCCTTTCCGTAAAGGTCCTCATCGCCGACCAGCTGAATCCATATTGCGCCATCTTCCTTCTTTTCAACATAAAATGCCGCAACATCCTGGTCTTCCGTTTCGCTGACTGCTACTTTGAGGCTGATCGTATGAAGATTGCCCTCCACATTATCCTCCACGCGGATGTAGTCTATCTGGTCATCGCCGTTCAGGTCGAGGTTATTGATCTCCGAATCTTCCTCATTCAGTTTCCGCTCAAAGCCTTCGAGCGTTTCGGATTCCTGGAAAAGCTTTAATACCGCGTACAGGTTGAGATTGTCACCCGGAAGGTCGAGCTTTTCTTCTTCGGCGCCCTGTGCGAAGGCCTGGTTACCTGTCCAGAGCATCAATGCGCTCACGATGATCAGAAGGAGATTTTTCATAGTTTGTTGTTTGAAAACAATGTAGCAATTCCTGCTTATTTAACCCAAACTCCATTCAGCATAACCTTGGTAACGTTCCGCGTAGCCGATATGTTCTTCAATGGATCGCCTTTTATCAGGACCAGATCGGCCTGTTTTCCTTTTTCGATGCTCCCTAATCGGTCTGCTATTCGGAAAAAACGGGCATTTTGCGCCGTGGCGGCAGTAATTACCTCGGCGGGGCTAAGCCCACTATCGACCAGTAGTTCCATTTCGCGCTGGAATGCCCAGCCGGTTTCAGCGTAAGGGATCATCGAATGCGATCCCACCACGATTTTGGCGCCCGCGCGATGCAGCCTGCCCGTGATCTTTTTCATTTTGCCAAATCCTTCCAAACGGGCGGTATCCAAGGGCTGGCCGGCTGTTGACTGGTATTCGAATGCACCGAGGGTGGGGCTTACGAATGTGCCTTTGTTTTTCAGGAAAATGCCCAGCGAATCCGTAACCGGGCTGTCGGGGTTAATGCTTTTCCAAACGTCGTACCGTCCTTGTTTGCGTGCATTATTGTCTGCCAGGACCATCTGGCGGTATTTTTCGCCTTCCCGTTGCGGTACCAGCGAAAGGCCAAACGACGTAATATGCTCGACCCCGTCCAGCCCGGCTTCGATCGCCTCCTTACCTTCGGTTGTTTCAAGATGTCCGGTGACAGGAACGCCCCGTGCATGGGCGGCTTTGCACACCTCGCGGATAATCGCAGGAGGCAGCCGGAAATAAACTTTGATCACCGATGCGCCCTGATCGGCCAGATGATTGACTTCGCGCACGGCTTCCTCCGCGTCCCTGACCACGTACGCGTCGCGCGGGTATGCGGGCGGGAACATGTCGATATGCGGACCTGCGAGAAAAAGTCGCGGGACTGGCTGGCCGCTCTTTCGTTCCGCGTCATATGCTTCGATCCATGCGCCGGGGTCGCGCAGGGATGTCACGCCGTTTTGCAGGAATCGCGCCGGAAGGCCGTGGACGCCATCCAAATGGAAATGGGAATCGATGAAGCCAGGCAGTAATGTGAGGCCCTGCGCATCGATAACCTGCGCATTTCCGGGTATTTCGATATCCGCTTTCCTGCCTACGGCACTGATGATGCCGTCTGTTACGATCACACAGCCGTTTTCAATCGGAGCTCCGCCCGTCCCGTCTACAATGGTTGCGCCGGTGATCGCGATGACGGCTTTTTTAAAGGTGATTTCTTTTTGATTGATTTCCCTGATTTGTGCCGTTTTTCCGGCTGGGCTGCCGGAATTTTTGCTGCAACCGGAAAATGCTGCAATCAATGTAATGGGGTAGATTATGAGCCGGAATATATTTGTCAGCATTGTTTTGAAGCGTTCTGGGAATGAATCGTCGGGAATATGATTTGAGCGCAAACTAATAACACTTAAATTGAAAGCTAATCCATTGATATAAAGAGAAAAGTAACCCCTTTTTAATGTACGAGGATGTGGTCAACTGATACGCTATGGTTTGAAGTTGCCGTGGTCAGCGCCATTTATGCGGCAGGCAATATGGTTTTCGGGCATTTTGAAGAACAGACGCCGAAATGGCGCCGTTTGGGAAAGTACGCGCTTACACTTGTGATCGTAGTCGCATTGTCTGTCTATGTGGGAAGGTGGGCAAGTATGTCGTTGCTGGGCTTCATGATCGTGCCGTTGCTGTACATACATGGCTATTATTTACCCAAAAAGAAGGGAATCAATGGCTGGACTGGAGAGCCCAAGCGTAAGTACTATGAGTTTCGCGGCTGGGATACCGATGTGTTTGGCAAAGAGTGATCGTTTTCGCCACTTATTTGCGTTGCAGGGACGGTGCGCTTTTCACGATCCCAACGTTCCGCTCCTTTAAAAACCGGTA
>CAMLNK010000517.1 GCA_946481035.1 uncultured Dyadobacter sp.
AAATAATCCGCGTGTCCTTCGTTAGCACCGCCCCGACCTGCGCTTTTATACAATGGGAACGCTTGGCAAGATTTTTTGCCAGGTCCATATAAATGTCATCAAATTCCGGCCGCAAATTCGTTGTAGCTATTGTCATTCTCTTTTCAATCCAAAATTCAGGGTACAAAATTAGGGAAATGACGGCTGGATTCAACGCAGTTTGAAAAGTATGACCAAAAGCATTTCGCTTCTCTTTATCCTGACCATGCTCCTTAACCCGCTTTTCGCGCAGCAGGACAGGTCGGTTGTGACCCTTTCCAAAGATCCTGCAGGCCTTTTTAAATCCTACAAATTCTTCATTCAGAACGTCGAAGACCAACGTGCCCAACCCGGAGCCTCGCTCGGTAAAGTCATCGCGTTCGGGAAGGAAATCCCGGCGGTATTGCCCGGGAAGGCAGAAACCGAGCTGTTCGGCTACTGGTCGTACCTCGCACCGAAGAAAGAGCAGACCTATTTGCCGCTTTATATCACGATTAAGGAGCTTTCTGTGAGCGAAAAACGCGTCGGGCCGAATAGGGTTACCGGCGAAGTGCGGCTGAATGTGCGCTTCCGCTGGTACCGGGACATGCAGCCAGTAGAGCTTACCGGTTACCAAACGGCCGCCAATTATACACGCCCTGAAACGGCTTTCACGCACGACAAGTTGATCAAACAGCTTGTGGACCAGGCATTGAGCCATTTTCAAAAGTGGATGGCTAGCAATGCAGGTAAAACGCCCGCATTGGCCCGCAATCTGGTGCTGACGTTCAAAGAAATCAATAATACGGCTTCGGAGGACACTGTCTTTTATTCACCTAAACGGCCGCTGATCTGGGATGATTTCAAAGTCAGGAGCGCTAAGCCGGGCAGCCGGTATGCGGCCGCGGTATTCACAAGTTTTGGTTATGAGGGCCGTTCCTTTCCCAAAGACGATGATCTGGTGGTGGAAATTGGTTTGAAGATATTCATGGTCAAAAGCATGTCGTGGGGGCGCCCGGAGTCGCGCAATGCGGGTACATTGCGCCACGAGCAGATCCATTTCGACATTACCAGGCTGGTGGTGGAGAAGTTTAAAGAACGACTCAGAAAGGCTGAATTGACCATTGAGGACTATGACAGCGAAATTCAATACCAGTTTCTCGAAGCCTTCCGCGAAATGAACCGCGACCAGGAACAATATGACGGAGAAACGGGTCACGGGCTAAATGCAGGCACGCAGGCAGCGTGGGACAAAAAGGTCGCGCAGCAGATTGAGGCGCTGTACTCGGTACAATAATGTCTTTGGTATTGATTAAATGACGTACAGCAGACTACGGCGCAGTAATGCGGATAATCTTCTGAATCTCTGCATTCACTGCATAGTTCTTTACATTAAAATCGAATGCACGGGAGTTGTCCGCAAATGCTTTGTCGCTCACCAGGGAAAGTATGTTTCCCGATTTAAAGCTTACTACCCGATGTTTCGGAATCTGAAAACTGACCGGTCCTGCTTTCAGGTAGGCATTCAAACTGTTTGTCATTGAAACTGTTGCAAACAAAACCACACCGGCAACCGCTAACTTCAAATAACTCAACGAACGGGAATGGAGGGCACACCACGCCAACATCATCACGCAGTATAGCAAAATCACTTCTACCCCATTCAAATGCAGGTTTTCGAGCAAGTATCCAGGTAACGATCGCGGAATAGAGGCCGCCCAGTCCGTAAGCTGAGCCGAAAACGTTACAACCTGACCTGCGACCCAAGCCAGCCATGGAACCCCGGAAATGCTAACGAGCAGCAGTACCAAAGCAGCCGGCAGCAGAATATTCGTAAATGTAACCACCAGCGGATTGACCAGCCAGAAATAAGTCGGAAACTGATGAAAATAGAACACACTGAGCGGAAATGTGGCCATCTGCGCCGCCAGCGCCAATGCAGTAACCTGCCAAATGAATCTCAATAATCGATTTTCGGTTGAAATAATGCTGTAAATCGGCTCGTAAAGCAGGAAAATACCCGCCATAGCCAAGTAGGATAATTGAAAGCCCACATCATATAATGCACAGGGATCGAGCAGCAGAATGATAAGCGCCGAAAAAGCCAGCGTATTCATCGGCTCGTGCTTCCTTCCGGCTACTTCGGCAATTACCAGTACCATGCACATCAATGCGGCCCGCTGGACCGACGGCGGCAAACCGGTAACCAATGCGTAGAAACCCATTAATGTGGCCACTAGAAGCAAATAAATCCATTTCCCGAACCGCCAGCGCTTCACCCAGCCAAAAGCCGTGCTAATGGCCAAAAAGATAATCGCCACGTGCATGCCCGAAACCGACAGAATATGCACAGCTCCGGAAATAACATAATCGCCTACCTGTTCTGCTCCAAGATCGTCGCGACGGCCCAGCAGCATTGCCTTCACAAGCCCATATGCGGTCGGATCGTCGGCGGACTGCGCTTTTCCGACATGCTCCCGAAACCGATCCTCAGCCCATTGCGATACTGTTTCGGGCCAGTAGGCAGGATTTGTAGCAGAATTGGTCGAAATCAACTGATAGGAATTCCGATTCACAAATGCGGTGAAGAGAATGCCTTTGTTCCGCAAATATTGCGCGTAGTCAAACTGATCGGGGTTTTGCGGAGGTGCGGGCTGCTCCAACAGGCCATGAATAACTAGCCGGTCGCCGGGTTTGGGAATGACCGAAAGGCTGTCCGGCAGATAAATTAATGCTCTCACAGGATAATTAACCCATAGCCCTCTGCTGCGAAATTGTTTTGTACACACTTCAAAACGGATTGAATTGCTTCTTTTTTCAGGTATGGTAGTCACTTCCACGGTGTAAGCGGTGTATCCCAAAGCATTAAGTGATTTAACCTGACCATCTTTTTCGTCTTCCACACCCATTTTAGCACTTGCTCCCAGCAGCAATGTCCAAGCAGCCAGCGCAATAGCAAATCCTGTGCGCCGACCCAACCGGTACAGCAGCATGCATCCGAACGACGCCGGTACTAATGCGATTAAAACAAAAACAACCGACATACCGCCGGTCGTGCGCAATGCATCGCCTGCCAGTATGCCGGTTGCCAGGAATAGTACTACGCCTACAAACGGAGCGCGTGAGAGCATGTGTGTTTATCGTACGACAAAACGTTTGGTAATCGTCTTATTGCCGGTCGTCACCTTATAATAGTACAAACCGCTGGGAAAATTCTTAACGTTGAGATATGCACGGTTGACGGCGTCTGCTGTCACTTTTTGTCCTTTCTGATTGTAGACGGAGACGGTATAATTTTCATAATTCGGCGTGAATACATTGGCTGTCAATGTCTCACGGACCGGATTAGGGTAAATTTCAACCACCAGTTCGGTCGTAGAGAACCGGGAATACTCAACCATTTTCGCACGTCTGGGGCTCAGTGCCAATACCGCGTGCATCCGCTCTTTCTGGTCATTTGTAAAAATGCTCATACAAACGTCCGGCGAATAATCCATATAGTTTTCGATCATGTTGCGCGTCGTCACATTCGGGCGGCATTGCGAATATACCGGCGAGCACGAAACGTCGGTCGTTTCGTTTTTGGTGTTGGCAGTCGGCGTATCGTCACAATAATCGGTGCCGCAGGTAGCATCGCCCCAAATGTGGATCAGGCCGAGCCAATGGCCTACCTCGTGCGTGGTGGTGCGGCCCAGGTTATAGATCCGGCTCGTAATCGCGTCGGATTTGCGCCCGAAATAGCGAAAATCGATGATCACACCGTCGGTCAATGCGTCGGTTTCTTCATTTTCGGAGGTTGCCAGTCCTGCGGTGCGGTCGTTGAGCTCAGTTACAACAGGAAATTGCGAAGTACCAAGGTACCGGTCATTCAGCCGCGTCACCCAGATATTCAGGTAACGGTTTGTAAACCAAGCCGGTGAAATATCCGCCAGCTCATCGGCATCCGTGATCGGGCTGAACTGCGAAGTAGCATTATAAGTCCGCACCACCGAAACCAGCCTGAATCGGATCCCCGTGTCGACGCCCAGTGAATCGGTATAAAAGCCTTTGTAGCCCGATGTATTGCCATAATCTTCATTCAGCACGTCGATCTGGCTCTGAATCTGTGCCTCGGAGATATTGCCGTTGCCCGCGCCGCCGATCACGTTGTCGGTCCGGTTATGCACGACATGCACCACCACCGGGATCGTGATCACCTCGTTGGCAGCCGTTCGCGCACCAGCACCGGCACGCAGGTAATTCTGAATGGCCGATTCCGATCGCATCCTGAGGTTCCGCAGCGACGGATTTTTCAGGAGCCTCACGGAGTCGCGCTCTGTGCTGGCGCAACGCGTAACGAGCGAGTCCTGCGCTCTTCCGAGCGTACAAGCCAACAACATGCCGGCCAGCAGCAGGCTAATTCTCCGATTTTTCATAGGCAGCAAGAATGTCCTTCACCAAACGGTG
>CAMLNK010000518.1 GCA_946481035.1 uncultured Dyadobacter sp.
AATCATGATATTGGTAAGCAATGCGTCCCGACCGCCAAACGCTGCTTCCAGGATTTCGGGGGAAGCGCCCGCATTGCCGAAGCTCAATATCCAGGCAGCCAGCCCGGCGGGTGAGTCGTTGAGCCCGTAAGCGAGCGACTGCGGCTTGGTGGCATGCACCATCGCATAGGCGCCCTCGCTATACCACCACTGCTGTACAAACTGCGCGAACTGCTTTTCGGCTTCCGTCATCGTAGCGGGGTCTTCCTGGCCCATGGGATAGCCAATGTCGGTAAAATGCACGCCCGCTACCACATCCGGATATTTGGAGGCCAATGCTTTTGTAACACTCATACCCACATCGCCACCGGCTGCGTAGAATTTGTCGTAACCAAGGTTTCCGGTCATCAGTTCCTTCCACAAATCAGCCACTGCCTCACTGGTAATGGCCGTTTTGCCGGAGAATCCGAACCCGGGGATGGACGGGATCACCAGGTCGAAGCTCTGCTCGCCTTCGGTAAGAAGCGGAATCAGCTTATGGAACCGATAGTAGCTATCGGGCCAGCCATGCGTAAGGATAAGCGGTTTTGAATTTTGGCCCTTTCCTTTGATATATTGAAAATGGACTTTCACTCCGTTCACATCGGCGATGTATTGCGGGTATTTGTTCAGCTCAGTCTCCTGCTTGCGCCAGTCGTAGCCGGTGAGCCAGTACTGCACGAGTTCCTTCAAATAAACCTCGCTGGTACCGAAATGCCAGCCGGAACCTTCCGCTTCTCCCGGCCAGCGGGTGTTCTGCAAACGGCTTTTTAAATCATCCAATACCTGCTGTGAAACCGATACCTTGAATACCTCCATGTTTTTCATAGTTGCGTTTTTTTGAGTTTGTGAAAAAGTGATCATCGGGCTCATTACGAGCGATGTGAGTAAAAGAATGCGAAGTTTTTTCATGGCGTCCTGTTGTTTGAATAAGACAAAGGTATCGCCGCGAGGCGGTGCGCCACTAGGAAGGATTTCGGGAAAGATAGTAAAAAACTCCGTTGAGCCTGTTAGCTTTTCCGGTACTCGGTAGGCGTCATATTCGTGAGCTTTTTGAACGACTTGTTAAAATGCGACGCATCCTCGAAGCCAAGCCAATAACAGATTTCCTGGATCGATAAAGAGGTCTGTTTCAGCAAACTTTTCGCTTCCATTGCCACATATTCGTCGATAAATGCCTTTGCCGGTTTGCCCAACTCGGCCTGCAAGACTTCACTCAGGTATTTGGGGGTAATGTGCAATGCGGTGGCGTAAAACGCAACTTCCTTGTGCTCCGGAAAATGCTCAGCAACCAGTTTTCTAAATGTCTGCGCTATTTTCTCGCGGTTGGAAATCCCGTTGGAAAGACGGTTGGATGTGTCATCGGAGTTACTTCCGATGGCGATCCGGCCACCGCGATCGGCATGGAAAGATTCCGCCAGCATTAGCAACGAATGCACGATGCCCGGCACCGCGCCTTTATCGTCTTTCAATTCTTTCAGCAGGCTAAAAAGGGAGGCCATCTTTCTAGTCTGGTCATCCGACAGCCTGAGCACGTGCCTGCCTCCGTGAAAAAAGAATGGCAACGAATGCAGAAACGAATTGTTTTTCATCCCTTCAAACAGCTCTTCGGTGAAGTAGACCGTATCGTGCTCAGCCGTGTAGTTGCCTGTCCACTGGCAAACCATCCCCGGCCCGACCGTCGTAAGGCAGCCCTCCGTCACCAGATAATCGGTACTGCCGATTTTGAAAATATCCCCTTCGCCCGTATAAGTAATGCCCAAACCGAAAGTAAATGTCCGGAACGGGAAATTTACGTGAGCGTTTTGATAGGTGTGCCGGTCGGCCAGAAAGAACGGAGCATTGAAACCATAGGAATTCTGGTGTTTCAGAAACTCGTACAGATTGAAGGACGTCAGATTGAATTTTTTCTGCATGTGCTGATTGCTATGTTGATGTTCGTCGCCGGCGGGCGTTTCCCCGCTGCAAGGCACCAAAATAGTAAAAGTTTAGCCCTGCTGGTGCAGAAATCCGATCGTGCAACAAAAGGGAATGCTCCGGGCGGGCCGTTACATTGGACGGCAGTCCGGAGCATTTGCTTATAAACCAATATAGAATAACGGTTACTTTTTAATTACTTTATAATACCGCACATTGCCTTTATACTGGCTTGAAAGGATGAAAATGCCCGCAGGTAAGCCCGAAATATCCAATTCTTTCAAAGTCCCCGGCGTTGACAGGTAGCGACGGACTATTCCTTTTGCGTCGGTAATGCGCACGGTTTCGTACACGAGGGGCGTGTCGAACACGATCTTGTCCTGATCGACGGGATTGGGATAAATAACAAATTCCGGTGACAGATTCCCCGCTTCCGTCAAGGGAGCGAGGCGTGTCGGCGCCGTCAACACCTCCGGGCTCATGGTGATGTCCATATCAAAATGCAGGTCGGTGCTTGCATTGGTAGTCTGGTGCAGCTCCACGGCGATGGTATTCTGTCCCAGCCTGAAAAAGCTTCCGTCGTTCGGCACCACCACCGTATTCCAAGCGTACTCCGGACTGGCATTGCTGGCCGTTGTATTAAAGGTAATGGGAGTAGTTGAGCCCATGTTTCCGTCCGGCAGGTTCAGCGCTTTGCCATTGATATAAACAACAAGCCCGTCATCTCTCTTATAATTGATAATAAATGACTTATGATAGGTCATATTCTGCGGGCTGATGCGCGCTGTATGCCGGAAATACGAAGTGATCCAATGGGTTTCGCACGGGGTAGTAATGCAGCCCGGGCGGAAGTAAGAGTTAGCCCCAAGGGCTTCATAGCAATCCAATTCGGCCTTGCATGAGGGGATGAGTGTTCTTTCACCGTCCTGACGGTCGGGGGAATAACCCAAAGGTGCCGGGCCGGAGGGCCAGTTCGAATCGGTATCATAGTTTGGCGGGTCTTCCACATTCACCTCATCGGGATCCTGTCCTCCTTTCCAGTTGAATGCACCGTGGTCGGGAGGAACGGTTCCCTGGGCAAAGTAGCGCCAATAACTACCCGCGTGCAACAGCACCACGGTACCACGCGGGTTCAGGTTGTAGGCCTGGCCTCCTATGCCGCCACCGCCATTCAGCCGCCCTACCACAAACTCTCCGGAATAGAATGGGTAAAATTTCGTCGGGTAAAAAAATAGCTCCGGCTGATTGAACCCGTGCCGCCATTTGTATTCAAGCGGCGTGGGTTGCTGAAACGTGACATCCGTCTGTTTCACATCATATAGCCAAATGCCGTCCTGGTTGAAATTTTTAGCGGCTTTGATAGCATTGTGGACGCCTTGCGTGGGGTCCAGGTTATAAGTAGTGGATATACTGTTTATTTTATAAAACCGCAGGCTCTGGTGCCATATCGGCTCGTAGTTACCTTCGTTGAGACGCAGCTGTACCAGATCCGAGTCCTTGTAATAATGCCGCACTACTACCTGCTGCCTTCCCGACAGCTCGGGGTTGGGTTTAATCGTCCAATATCGGTTCATCACCCGCCAGTTGGAACTGAACGTCCTGACCCTGTTCGCCCAAACGTAGTTAGTGCCGGGGCCTAGCGCGCTCACCTCCATTCTTCCCGGTGTACCGCCCAGTTTTACTTCAAAAGGAGGTACCCCGGCCTTTCCGATATTCAGATCGCGCTTGTTGATCGACAACAGCAGGTTGCCTTTGTTGTCGACGTAATGCGTAAAATTGTCGGCTCCCGGTTGCGCATCCGTACATTCGCATATAGCGGTGCGAAGCGTATTGTCGGTTTCCGGAACGGTGAATCCGTCCAGGTCTTTAAAAATCGTGAACTGGTCGAGGATCTGCTTATCGGCAGCGATAAACTTCGCCGTCAGCCGCTTATTCTCAACTTCGATGTACATCGAACCGCCGCCGGAAAGGTACCGGGCCGCCATTAGCTTTTCAACAAGGGAGCGATTTCGGAAATTACTGTTCGGGTCCTCTTCCGGTCCCCGTCCGCCACCGCCATTCACCACATATACAATTCCCTCATTTTTCGCGGCAGCACTGTTTTTGTAATAAAAACAGGACTTCGGCGTACCGTCGAAGCGGGCATCGTCCTGTGCATTACTGGTTAGCACCGGAGTATTGATAGCCGCTGAAAAATCAGTCGATATCGCAGTATGTTCGCGCATGAGGCGTGAGCGCTCGTAGCCATGGCTGTGCCCGGTCACAACCATGTCGACCTTATAGGCATCCAGTATGGGCACGAGATTCTTCCGGATATGTATCAGGTCATCCTCTACATCCGAATTATGCGAACCGCCTGTGTACGGCGGCATATGCGTAAACACGATCACCCAGTTGATATCGGGATTGGCATTCGCCTTGGCAAGATCTCTTTTAAGCCATTGAGCCTGAACGCCGTTGGGATCCAGAATCTTCTTGTAATCATCCCCAGGTTTTTCAAATC
>CAMLNK010000519.1 GCA_946481035.1 uncultured Dyadobacter sp.
AACATCACCCATTTCCATAAAAGGAAGTTACGCATATTTGACCGATTAAAACCATCGACCTCCCACTATGAGCTTATACGGACTGGTGATATGCGGCGGAGAAAGCACCAGAATGGGTACCGACAAAAGCCTGCTGGTGTATTACCAAAAACCTCAGCACGAACACGTTGCCGACCTGCTCGCGCCCCTGTGCGAGCGCGTGATCCTTTGTTGCAATGCGGAGCAATACCAGACTTTCCGTACCGGCTACCCGAAACTGGCCGACCTGCCCGAATTCGCCGGCGCAGGCCCGATGAGCGGGCTGCTTACCGCCTTTAAAACCTTCCCCGGAAACGACTTTCTGGTGGCTGGCTGCGATTATCCCTACCTGACGACCGACGAACTGGCCAATTTTCTGCATCATACTGATAAGGATTTGCCTGCTTCGGCCTTTTATAACCAAAACGCATTCTATGAGCCGCTGCTCGGATGGTATTCGCGATCGGCGGGCAGCGCATTATTGAAGGTTTTTGAAAACGGTTCACGCTCGTTGCAGCGTTTTCTTCAAGCGGAGAATGCCGGGAAATACCGGCCGTTGTCCGAAAAAACAATGCAGAGCGTGGATACTATGGACGATTTCCGGGCCGTAAAGCAAGCGCTCGAAGCAGATAATGACTTTCAAAATGGAGACCAGTTCGATAACCAGCCATAAAATCACCCGCATCAGCCACAACGATGCCGAAGAGCTCCACGACCAGCTGGCCGTGGAAGAACCCCTTGAAATACAAATTGCATTTCAGCCGGCAGCGCGCAAAAGCATTTCAGTAACCATGCGGACGCCCGGAAACGACCGGGAACTCGCCGCCGGGTTTCTCTTTACGGAGGGTATTTTACATTCCAGAAACCAGATCGACGGCATTGTGCATGCCACATTCGACAAAAACCGGGTAGTAGTAACATGCGCAGCCGGTTTCGAACCGCAATTAGGCTCCCTTGAACGCAACTTCTACACCACGTCCAGCTGCGGCGTTTGCGGCAAGGCGAGTATCGATGCGATTAAGACCCGGTCGGCTTACACGAATGCGAATGAGGGTTTGGTTTTGAAAAAAGAACTATTGTACCAGCTTCCCGGACAGATAACCTGCCATCAAAATACCTTCGAAACCACCGGCGGGCTGCATGCTTCGGCGCTTTTCGACATTTCGGGGCAGTTTTTGATGTTGCGGGAAGATGTGGGAAGGCATAATGCGTTGGATAAACTCATTGGGGCCGCTTTACTGGCGGACCAGTTGCCGCTCGATAAGCACATGCTGCTCCTCAGCGGCCG
The DNA here is from genome assembly GCA_946481035.1 of uncultured Dyadobacter sp. Next base: position 1,307 of record CAMLNK010000519.1, read on the forward strand.
GGCGAGTTTTGAACTCATTCAAAAAGCTGCAATGGCGGGAATTAGGGTGGTTGCGGCGATAGGCGCGCCTTCGAGCCTGGCAGTACAACTGGCCGAAGAGAGCGGCATTACGCTGGTAGGGTTTCTGAAAAACGACAAATTCAACATTTACACCGGTCATCACCGGATCCGATAATTATGAAAATCCGCATTCATCGTAACTCCGTGCGTTTCCGGCTTTCGAAAACAGAAGTCGCCAAGCTTGAAGACGAAGGGTATCTGGAAGAAACGACCGATTTCGGTCCGGCGCAATTGATTTATGCAGTGCAAAAATGGGCTGGAACGGAGCTGCAAGCCCGGTTTGAGCATAACAAAATCACTCTGGAAGTTCCTGGGCAACTCCTTACCGGCTGGGCCGAGAACAATACCGTCGGGTTTGAAGGAAATATGCCGCTGAGCGACGGCAGTTCGTTATTTATGCTGATTGAAAAAGATTTCAAATGCCTGGACAACGCCACAGAAGATCAGTCCGATAATTACGACAATCCTAAAACCTGCTGAATCATGTCCGAAAACCCACTTCCTGTCCCGGGCGCCGAAAACCCGGAAAAACTAACCGGTTTGAAACAGGGCCCTATCAAAAAAGTGGCCGCAGGCATTCCTGCGGTAGTTTCTGCATTGGAAATGACCGTGAGCGAGGCAGGTTTGCAGCGCGGGATGAAGGCATTGTTTAATCTCAACAAAAAAGGTGGTTTCGACTGCCCTAGCTGCGCCTGGCCCGACCCGGACGACGAGCGCTCCGGCATTGCCGAGTATTGCGAGAATGGTGCAAGAGCTGTTGCCGAGGAGGCTACCGCTAAAAAACTGACCGCGGAGTTCTTCTCGCAGCATTCTGTACAGGAATTAGGAAAACTCTCGGATTACGAGATCGGCGGGAAGGGCCGCATTGCCGAACCGATGTTCCTGCCCGCAGGCGGCACGCATTACCAGCCTATTACCTGGAACGCAGCATTTGAAAAAATAGGAACCGAACTGAACCGGCTCGCCTCTCCCGATGAAGCCGTATTTTATACATCGGGCCGCACCAGCAATGAAGCCGCGTTCCTTTATCAGCTTTTTGTGAGAGAATTTGGCACCAATAACCTGCCCGATTGCAGCAATATGTGCCACGAAAGCAGCGGAACCGCATTAGGCGAGTCGCTGGGCATCGGAAAAGGCTCCGTTACCCTCAATGACTTCTACCAGGCCGAGGTAATCATGATCCTCGGGCAGAACCCGGGTACCAACCACCCGCGCATGCTCACCGCATTGCAAAAAGCCAAAGCCAACGGCGCGACGATCATCTCCATTAATCCACTACCCGAAACCGGCCTGTTGGGTTTCAATAACCCGCAAACCGTGGCGGGTGTGCTGGGCTACAAACCAGGGCTGACCGATATTTTCCTCCCAGTAAAGATCAATGGCGACATGGCATTGCTGAAAGCCATTGAGGTACTCTTGCTGGAAGCGGAAGAAAAAGCACCCGGCAACGTTTTTGACCAGCATTTTATCCATCAAAACACACAAGGCTACCACGACTTCCTGCAAGACCTGAAACAATACGACGCCTCGCAGCTCGCCGCGCAGGCGGGCATCCCTTACACACAGGTGCAGGAGGTTGCGCGTGCGCTCGCAGGAAAAAGCAAGATCATCGCCTGCTGGGCCATGGGGCTAACGCAGCATAAGAATGCAGTGGCGACCATTAAGGAAGTCGTGAATTTGCTATTGCTCAAAGGCAGTATCGGCAAGCCCGGCGCGGGTACTTGTCCGGTGCGCGGGCATAGCAACGTGCAGGGTGACCGCACCATGGGCATTTTCGAGCGACCTACCGCGAAGCTCCTCGATGCTATCGAAAAGAATTTCCATTTCGCACCACCGCGGGAGCACGGATATGATGTAGTGGAATGCATTAAAGCCATGCACGCCGGCGACGCCAAGGTGTTTTTCGCGATGGGCGGGAATTTCCTTTCCGCCACGCCCGACACGCGTTTCACGGCCGAAGCATTGCAGAAATGCAAACTTACCGTGCACGTTTCGACAAAGCTGAACCGTAGCCACCTCGTTCACGGGCAGGAGGCATTGATATTGCCCTGCCTTGGCCGGAGTGACAAGGATATGCGCAATGATGAGAATCGGTTTGTGTCGTGCGAAAACTCGATGGGCGTAGTACAATTATCCCGCGGCGTACTGGAACCCGTTTCAGACCAGCTGCTGAGCGAGCCGGAGATCGTTTGCAGGCTTGCGAAAGCGACATTAGGTACCCGCAGCAAAGTAAGTTGGGATAAATACATCGAAGATTATGACCTCATCCGCACGGACATTGAACGTACGATCCCCGGTTTCGCGGATTACAATGAGCGCGTAAGGCAGCCGGGCGGCTTCTATCTGCCCAACTGCAACCGTTCGGGCGACTTCGATACGCCTACCCGCAAGGCACATTTCCACATTGCGGCACCGCAAATGCAGGAACTGAAAGAAGGCGAGCTTATGATGATGACCATCCGCAGCCACGACCAGTTCAATACCACGGTGTATGGCCTGAACGACCGCTACCGGGGTATTTATAATGAACGGCGTGTGATTTTGATGAATGCAAAGGATATGCAGCAACGCAACCTGAAAAACGGTGATCTCGTGGATTTACATAATAACTACGACGGTGTCGCGCGCGTAGCGCATAAGTTTGTGGTCGTGGAGTACCCGATTCCCGAGCAATGCACGGCTACCTATTTCCCCGAAACCAACGTGCTGGTGCCCATTACGAGTGTCGCGGAAAAGAGCAATACCCCGACGTCCAAAATGGTGATCCTGACGGTTACGCCGCATCAGGGTTTTTAAGATAACTTAATATTTTCCTAACAGAAGGGCGCGCAGGTTGCCGTAATTTCGCCCGCTGTTTTGGCCTGATGGGGTAAAGCGCGCCGGAAAATATCTTTTTATAGGAAGTTTAATTTGAATACAATGAAAAAAGGATTTTTAATGCTTGCAATCGGGCTGATGAGCCTGGTGTCTATGGATGGTATGTCTCAAAACAAAAACAAGGTGATCGCGCACCGCGGCGCCTGGAAAAATACGGGTGTGACCGAAAACTCGATCGGCGCGCTGGAACA
>CAMLNK010000520.1 GCA_946481035.1 uncultured Dyadobacter sp.
GCGCAGCGTTGGGCCCGGGAGCCCGGTCCGCGAACGGCTCAGCGACGAATTGCTTGCATTATTTGAAATATTAAAACCGGCTGGGGCGGAATTCGGTTACCGGAGCGCTGCTGAAATTATCCGGTTTGCGGCGGTTATCCATGAGCTGGGCGCCAAATGGCCGTTACAAAAAGTAATGGACGCGGCTTTGATGCAAAAGCTTTTGCCCAAAATTTACGGCTCCCGCCGGAAGCTGGAACCGGTACTCAAAGCGCTGGGAAGGCGCTGTCTTGTGAACCCTGAGCTGCTCGACGACTATCTGGCCAACAAAAAGGAGCTGCCCGCCCCAGAGGCAGTGCATTACCCGACGGCGCTGGATAAGATCAGGCGTATTTACAGGAACCTGATCGATCACGGCTTTGCCAGTTATGCCGAGGCCTGATGGACGGTAACGAGCTCCTGATAACCGCCGAAACGGCCGACGGAATCGTTTCGGTACGTATTATCGCAGAAGAACGAAGCGAACCAACCATTTTTGAACTGGACGAATGGGAGGCTTTTGAGCACGGCGAAGCACGTATTCAGCTTATGGAAGGTTGCTTTTACGAATATGAGGTATCGGGATGTTACGTGCTCCGGCCGTCGCCTGTGGTAGTACCTTCCCGCATTAATCCGGCGATGGGCAGGCTCACCCCCAATGTATACGTAGGTACGCTTACGATCGAGGTGCTGAGGTCATCGGACGGTGTTTGTTGCGGAGAAATAAAGGTGGAAATCCGCTCGAAAAAAGCCAGCTACCGCACCGATTATCGCCTGATGCTGGAAGGGATCACCGAACGCTGTACCGATCTCCTCTTTTACTACAATGCGCCCGTCACCCATCCGTTCATACCCGATTACCTGACTGACCCGCAGACTCTCTATCAGCGGTTTGCGTTTGTGAATGCGGTACTTACCAACCGCGAGTTTGAAATAGCATTCCAAAAAATAACACGGAATCCGATCACGAAATGGGCAGGCGAGGATGCTGAAAAGGATATCCGAAACGCGGGAAGACCTGGCAGGAGCACTATGGTACAACTGGCTACACGGGGCAACCGGCTGGTACTTCCCCATAATCATATGCTCAAAAATCGCCTCGCTTCGGTACCCTCCCGGATTACCGTCCATTCGAAAACGGATTCAGTCAATACGCCGGAAAATCGCTTTGTAAAGCACGCATTGGAGGTCTTTGCGGGTTTTGTGACACATATTAAAGGCATTGCACCGGAGCACAGCCGATTTCACAACGAGGCGGCATTATTGGAAAATCATTTGAATCAAATGCTTTCGGCCCCGTTGTTCAAGGAGGTCGGGAAGCCGTTGCGCCTCGCATTGAATGGCCCGGGGCTGGTCCGGAGGGAGGGTTACAAGCAGGTTCTGCGGGCATGGTTGATGTTCGATCTGGCCGCCCGGCTGGTGTGGCGGGGCGGAGACGATGTGTATCATGCGGGGAAAAAGGATGTTGCCGTACTGTATGAATATTGGCTTTTTTTCGAGCTGCTGGACGTGGTGAAAAGCGTGTTTGCCATTGAGCCGGCGCATATCACAGACCTCGTGAAGCCTACAAAGAACGGATTGGGCCTGCAACTCAAACAAGGTCGCCATTTACCCGTCAGTGGTGTTTTCGATGCCGGTTCGCGTAAACTGAATGTCGAATTCAGCTTCAACAGGTCGTTTTCCGGACAGAACGACTACCCACAGGCAGGCAGTTGGACGACCGGCATGCGGCCGGATTTTACATTGTCGATCTGGCCGGCGGGCGTGTCTCAGGCGCAGGCTGAAACCGAGGAGCTTATCGTGCACATTCATTTTGATGCCAAATACAAGGTTGAATCCGTTGCAGGGGTGTTCGGAGCGGACGAGGAGGGGCCGGCAGACCAAAGCCGGCCGGATCACCACCGGGACGACCTGTTGAAAATGCACAGCTATAAAGACGCGATCCGGCGTACTGCGGGCGCATATGTATTGTACCCGGGCCCGACAGGCAAGGTCTATAAAAGAAAAGGATTCCACGAACTGATCCCGGGCCTGGGCGCATTCTCGATCCGCCCCGCCAAGACCGATAATGGCCGCGGCGAGCTGGAACGCTTTCTGACCGACGTGGTAGCGCATTTCCAGAACAGGGCCTCACAGCGTGAAAAGGTGGCTTTTCGGAGTTTTGACATTTATAATAGCCACTCGTCGGAGGAGATGCGCGAGTTGCTGCCGGAAGCATCCGGTAAAAACCGGGACCTTATCCCCGACGACACTTTTGTGCTCGTAGGTTATTACAAAAACGACCAGCACCTGGAATGGATCGGGAAACACAATCTGTACAATTTCCGCACGGGATCGCGGAACGGGTCGTTGTCGCTCGGCGTTGCGGAAGTGAATGCGCGGTATTTACTGCTTCACGGCCCGGGGCAGACGGTTTCGGGGAGGCTATTTAAGTTGAAAAACCGGGCACCGAAATTGTTTTCAAAGCATGATTTGCTGCAAAAAGGCTATCCGGGCCCTTCCCGCGAGCTGTACCTCGTCTACGCCACTGACCCGGAAGTGGAACCGGAGTTTGCGGGCATGCGCTGGGACGTGACGCGGCTCCCCGGCTACCGCGCCAATCGTGCTTCGGGGTTGCCGTTTTCGGTCAGCCTTACGGAGCTGATGAAAGTATTGGTAAAATGATATTTCTTTTTTCGGTAGTATTTGCGGCCCCCGTCTTTTCTTAAACATTATCTCAAAATGTTTATCGCTCCAATTCCCGCATATCCGATGAAAATCAAAACACTGGTTGCCGTATTTCTGCTGATTTCTTTCAATGTATTTTCCCAAACCAAACTGAGCATCGTCTTTATCGGCAACAGTATCACCCAAGGTAAGGGAGGCGACAATGGCTTCCCGCCACCCACTCATGCCGTCAACTATTTGAAAACGCAAAAGGGCGTCGACGATGTCTTGTATGCAAATGTTGGCCGGAGCGGTTCCACCACCGTCGACTGGCTTCCGGAGACGGGCAAATATTTTACCCTCGCTACCACCGCTGCCGACAGCCTGTACCTCCAAAAAGACCATCAGCTGCTTTTCTCGATGAAACTAGGCACGAACGATAGCGCGATCCAGGGACCCAACGGGTCGCCGGTTTCGAAGGAAAACTATAAAAAGAATGTACAAACGATCGTTTCGGAGCTGTTGAAGCGATATCCCGGCAGCAAAGTGATCATCCACCATCCGATTTGGTACAGCACCAACACTTACAATCGTTCGAAATACCTCGCGGAAGGATTGGAGCGGCTGCAAACCTATGTTCCGGAGCTCGACGCGCTCATCGGTGAATACAAAACAACCGAGCCCGGCCGCGTTTTCAAAGGGGATACCAAAGCTTTTAAGTATTTCAAAAAGCATTATATCAAACTCTTCAAGCCCGAAAACGGACAGCAGGGCGTTTTCTACCTGCACCCCAATGTGGAAGGCGTGGCCGTGCTCGGCGAGTTTTGGGGAAAGGCAATCAAGAAAAATGTGCTTTAACCGGTGACGTCGCCCGAAACCATCGAACAACTCCGGCAATGGATGGAAGCCCATTGTTATAGCGATCACCACTATGCGATCGGCGACCGGTTTGTGCATGAAGGTTATGGCCTTCGGAAATCCGCGGAAGGCTATATTTGGTACTACACCGAGCGCGGTTCCGAGGATATTCTGAAAACTTTCGTAGCTGAGAAAGAAGCGGTTGCCTACGCAATGCAGGTCATGACAAACGATCGTTTCGCATCGAGCCATTTGATCGGCTTGGTAAAAAGCCCGGCCGAAGAAGAGGCGCTTCTACGCGAACTAGCCATTCGTAACATCGATTTTTGGAAAGACAGCATACCCTACGGCGGCCCGAACGACCGTCGCACGCGTGTGTTTGTGCGAGGATGTGATGTTTTGAAAGTTGGGGATATAATCTCTGCAAATTTGCGGAGATTAGGTTAATTATTCTCCGCATAATCGGCTCAAAACAGAGCCTAGTCTTTCCGCACCGGCCGTAATCCCTTCATCGCTTTCAACCCGATAGCAGGGCTTTGCGCAGGCATTGTCAGTAATTTTTCTTCGGTTTCGGGCGCGGTATACTCGCGGTAGCCGGCCAGGTAGCGTTCGATGATGAAATCCTCTTCACGCTCGAACTGTACAGAGGGCTGGCTGATGAGTCCGGAAATATTGTACAGCTTTTTATGCCATATCAAAGCGTTCAGATCCCCATTGAAATGATAGTGATTTTCAAAACCGCGGTCGAACTTGAAAACGATCGGCTTGCCTGCATTGGCGAGCAGGCTTTAGGGACTGCCCGTGAGGGTGATAGGGATGTAGGTCTTTATGTCGTAAATAAACCCGCCGTGGTTGGTTTTGATATATTCACGAATTTTAAGCGGCGCATCGCCTACCAGAAGCACATCCACA
>CAMLNK010000521.1 GCA_946481035.1 uncultured Dyadobacter sp.
AAAGGGAATCAATTCGCGGTTACTACGGTATCCCTCTTTTGGGGGGGTGGTTATTTGTATCTCCGGCTAATGAGCGCGTGGCGGTTGTTTACCTGAAGTTTTTCGTAAATATTCTTAATGTGGTATTTAACGGTTTCCAGGGAGATGTCCATCCGAATGGCCACTTCCTTGTTGGTAAGGCCTTCTTCAATCGCCAGGACTATCTGTGACTCCCGGGGCGTCAGATTGTCCGACAGCTGACCTGCATTTTTAGGATTAAAATATTCGACCACCTTCCGCGCTATGCCGGGCGACATCGGCGCGCCGCCCTGATACAAGGACATTACCGCCTCTTTGATCTGCGGTAAAGGAGTTTGTTTCAGCAAGTAACCGGTTGCGCCATTGCACAATGCCTGGAAAATCCGGCTGGCATCGTCGTACACGGTGAGCATCATCACACCGCATTTGGGCGCCCGCCGTTTGATACGCGGAATGCCCTTAATGCCCGACTCGCCAGGCAGGCCGATATCGGACAAGACGATATCCAGGTAGATCGCATCGTGCCATTGCTCAAAAAACGACTCTACCGATGGCGCCGATAACAAAACGGAAATGCCCGGCTGGCTTCCCAGGTACTGGTCCAGCATGCTCCTGATCTCGTCGTCGTCTTCAATAATGCCCAATCGTATCATTACACAAATTTAGACTGCGGCCTTTTCAGTTTACATCCCCCTTTTGGGTGGTATCTCGAAAACAATGTGAAAAACGCCTCCCGTATCGTTTACCGTAAGCTTTCCTCCAATTTTCCCGGCGCGCAACTTCATATTTTCCAGCCCTCGCCCTCCCTGGCGATCGCCCGGAGTAGCCGGCTTAGGCAGGTACCCGTTGGATATGGTCAATCTGATAACCGGTTCTACATGCAAGGAGATCCGAATTTCAGCCCCGTCGCTGTACTTGATGGCGTTTATCAGGGCTTCTTTGAAAATCAGGAAAAGATTCTGCCTGACGGCTTGGGAAACTTTGCCCGATTCTACCTCCACGCCCTCTTCAAACCGATAACTGAAATCCAGTTCCTCTTTGAGCCTGTACAGATAGTCTTTCATCCTGATCACCAAATCTTTCAGGGTATCAAACCGTGAGTCGATAGACCATACCATATCGCTCATCGTCAAAAGAGCCTGCTTGCTCGTGTCGGCGATCAGCCCCAATTGCCGGCTCTGCTTCTCGGCTGCTTCCTGATCACCGGCGGCCAACGTACTTGCCTGGAAAAATATCCGCGTCAAAGAACTACCCACTTCATCATGCAGGTCCGCCGCAATGCGGTTACGGATATCCTGCTCGCGGCGGATCTTTGCGATCCGGCTCCGGTACCATAGCACTACAATGGCGACGGCGCACAGGCCAAGTAATCCTCTGAACCACCACGTTTGCGAAAAATGTGGTTTTTTGACGACCGTCACGACATTCAGCTTGCTCTCCAAGCCAAAGCTCCGGGTCCGCAAATTGAGTTTGTACTCGCCCGGCGACGGCTCGATGAGCGAAATAAACTGCCCACGAATGAGTGGCTCCCAATCGCCGCTATTCAGGGAATACGTGACCTGGCTGTCGGTGCGATAATTACCGGGAGTACCTACATATAGTGCCGTCAGGCTTTGGTTATGATCGAGCGACAGCTGCTTCTGCCCGCGGTAAGGCCAGGTATAATCCCGCGCTCTTTGCCCCGCTTTGCCGGTGGAAGTATGAATCTCGGTCACATAGCTTTCCGGCTGATCATTTTTGTCGAACCAATCCTGGTCCATATTTAAAACGGTATAACCCATTAACCCTCCGACGTATACACGTTTTCGCGCATCGTCGACAAAGGAAGCCCCCGAATTGAATTCCGACTGGTTCAATCCCTCTGCCATACCAATGCGCCGCACACGCTGCTGCGCATCCACGAGGTTCAGTCCATCGGCGGTACCGAGGATCATCACACCACCTACCCGTTCCAGACTGTATACCAGGTTACTGCTCAGGCCATTTTCGGTAGTCAAATGCCCTATCTCACGGCCATCCCTGTCCATCGCCACCAGCCCTGCGCCCTGCGTAGCGACCCAAAGCTTAGTACCGTCGACGATGACTTTGTAAACGCCCGTATTCCCGGCTTTCGGGTACTTTTTGGATAATCTTCCGTGGTTCAATTCAAAAAGCCCCAGGTTCGTGCTCATCAGCAGGCGTTCTTCGGAAAGCAGCTGCATGTGCCTGATCTGCAAATCGAGTGCGTGGGGCGAGCCACCGGTGAGTTCGTAGCGATCGAGCTGCCGGCTTTTTTTATTGAGCAGCCAGAGCCCGTTCATTCCGCCAATCAGGAAATCGCTGGCGGTTTCGGCCAGGCACATGACGTAAATCGGGAGATGCGCCATGTACTTTGCCCGTGCATTGGGTGAAAGGCTATATCGGAGCGCTTCGATCCTTCGCTCCCGCCTGTTGAACACTTTTAGAAACCCTCCTTCTGTGCCCACCAGCAGCTCGTTGTCATTCATGGGCAACATCGTGTAGGCATGTTTCAACTCCGGAAACACGATGGCTTTACCGCCGGCATCCGCATACCCGGCCCCGCTATACGTGCCGTAGAAGAGCGAGCCATCCGGGTAAACGTAAATGCCCCGCACGCTTGTATTGGGCCCTGGATTGGCAATGTGCAGTTCCGAGAGCCCTTTTGTTTTAAGATAGGCCACAAATATCCCTTCTTCCGTCCCCAGCAAAATTTCACTCTTTGAGATCTCCGCGGCAACGGTCCTGAACTTGCGCTTGGTCGGGATTTTCAGCTTCTGCCGCAAGCGTAACGCAGGGTCCGTCACGTACAAAGCGTCGTCCTCGGCATAGACATGCATTTCCCTGCCCTCTTTCAGCACGAAATACTTGTCGGCCGATAGTTCAAAGCCCTGCGGCCGCATTTGCCGTCCAAACCCTTCATCCAACCGGATATTGACACCGCCCGGAACATCCACAAACAGTGTATCCGAGTAGCCTATCAGCGTCCTTACATAGCTATCCTCTCCCGACAATTTCCTCATTTGCGTCCTATAACCCCGGGCAGGGTCGATAGACAGCAGGCTACCGCCGGTGGTACCTATCCAGATTTTGTTTTTCCAGACAGTCATGCCCCTCGGAGACAGTTTGTTGCTGGACTTTCTGCCAAGTTCAAACAGATCGTCCACCCGAAAGAACCGGTTTCCTTTTACCAGCAGCAAATGCCCGTTTTCGTAGGCTACGACAATGGTCGAATCGGCGAGCTCCGTAATCGAATACACGGCGCGATCCTGAACCGGCGGAAGCAGGGCCGGAGCCACCGGATGCACTTTCCACGTCCTCAGATCGAGGTAGCTGAGGTTGGCATTGCCGGTCATCCACAGCCTGTCGCGGCGATCGATGAGGATGTGCTGTGGCATATCGGTTGTATGCACCTGGTCTGCGATCGTTTTTAAGATATCGAGCGAGCGATAGCCGTCGTACCGGTATATTTCACCGTTGGTCAGAAACCATACGAACCCTTTGCTATCCGTAGCTACATCTTTGATCAGCACTTCGTCACGGTCGGGAAAAAGTCTGAGTTTGGTGATCGCGTAGTCCTGCGCGGTTGCCGGTTTGAACAAACTTTCTAACCATAATCCAAGAAAAAAAATAGCCAAACGCAGCCACTTTACGCCGGAAGTACTCATAACCTGATTAAGCGTGGAATGTCACCTGCGGTTAATCTATAAAATTCCGGTAACTTTTAAATAGTTGTTCGCGGGAAAAATGTGCAAGGCGCTTGACAGAAATATCAATTCCGGTAAATCACATACCGGAATAAAAAGAGGGTAACAAGCAGCAAACATGCTGTTCGTTACCCTTTGATTTACTTTTACGGTTGACTAACGCGGCTACAACCGCTGTCTACTCATTCACAAATACTTCCATTTCAGCCAGGAACGTATGGACGGCGAGCCCTTCTAATGCTGTAAATTTCAGATACTGGTATCCGGCGGCTGACGAAACCGGAAAACTCTGCGGCGTAATGGTTGCCGGAACAAATTTAAATTCGCCGAGATTTGTCCACGTTTCGCCATTGGCGCTTCCTTCCAGTTTGAATTTAGTGAAGCCGTTCTTGTTGTTTTGGCGGGCCGTCAGATCTACTGAAATCATCTTGTTGGCCTTCTTCATATCCACGACAAACCAATGCGGGAACCCCGGATGGTCGGGATCATATTGGGTGTGCCAAATGGTGTTCACATCGCCATCCAGCACTGCCGAAGCTAAACCGGTGTTCTCCGAGCCATCGCCCTGCTCGCTTGACACCGCCGAAATGGCCCAGTTTGAACGGTCGGCTTTGGCAGCCAGGGGATAGTCCATCCTTTCATCAGAGCAACCTGTAAAAGAAGCGGTTACCACCAACGCCATCATGAGTTGAAATATATTCTTTTTCATTC
>CAMLNK010000522.1 GCA_946481035.1 uncultured Dyadobacter sp.
GCTGACCAGATACCGGTCACCCTGGATTATGATGGGGCTGATCTGCTTTACTTCACCATCCAATGCAAAGCCGCTCCGGTTGGCTAGGAGGACATCGAACTGCATGTTGCCCTTATTGATGAGGACATTGCCCCGGCAGGCATCAAGAGCGCCCAATTGCGGTATGAAATGGGTAAAATTGCCCCCGACAATCAGATCGGGTTTGCCATCGTGGTTGACATCTTCGCTCGTGATCGCGTTGAGGCAGGAAAACTGCGTCATGAAAGGCAGCGCCGTCATTTTAAACTGCCCTTTTCCGTTATTAACCGCCACACCCGATTGCAGATAAGTCACCGATTTTTGTACAGCCGATTTCAGGAGATCTTCCGGAAAAAGATCCTGGACCGTCAGCACTGCGTATTCCGAATGCTTGATACTTTTCTTTTTCAGAAACGGGAACTGCGTCGTCATTTCGCGTTTTAAGAGAATGGGGAGGTCTTTCGAATCAACCGTTTTGGAGATGATCTTTTCGGTGATCCCGTTTTTATTGAAATCGTTTACCCAAATCTTCAACGGCGCGTCAGCTTCCGCTTTCAATACCAAATTTTTACCAATATTACCCAACACCAAATCCTGATCACCGTCGCCATCCAAATCCTGCGCTTTGAGCGCGCCCCAGAAACCGGCATACGCTTCAAGGCCTGTTGCGAGTTTCTGACCTCTGCCTCCCAAGAATTTGAATACTGCCGGCGCCATCCAGTCCCCTACCACCACCAATTCCTGCTGACCGTCGCCGTCAATGTCCGCCCAGCTCGCATCCCTTACCATCCCGACTTTTCGCAACTCTGGTGCTACGCTTGCGGCAACATCTTTGAAAATTCCCTTCCCGTCGTTTTGGTATAAATAGCTCGACGGGCTCGAACCGTATTCCCGCGGCACGCTCCGGCTGCCAACAAAGAGATCGAGGTCGCCGTCGCGGTCATAGTCGTTCGCAACGATCACTGCCGTATTCATTGCATTGGGCGGCAATGCACGGTTATTGAGTGTAAAATTTCCTTTGCCGTCATTCAGATAGAGACGCGTGGGCAGGTCCGGACTTGTTACAAGACTTTCATTCCCGCCGCTTCCCACAACCAGGTCCTTGTCGCCATCGCCGTCGGCATCAAATAACAATGCAGCGGTATCCTCAAAACCCGCCAGGTCACTGAATGTCTTTTGCGCCGACTTCACAAACTGTCCGCCCTTTTGCAAGTACAATTGCCCTCCCTGCTCTTTTCCCCCGCAGACATAAATGTCGTCGAAGCCGTCCCCGTTCACATCGCCGATAGCAGCCTTGGGACCTTCCTGCGAGAGCATCACCGGGATATTCCGTTCGTTGTAAAAATCCTCATATTTGTTTTCCTGGTGCGCACCCAGGCCCTTCCCCTGCACGTTTGTGAGCATTTGCCCTGCTTTTGCGACCGGGGCATGATAGTCTCTATGTGCATCGCCGATCGCGAATGCGAGCGTCGTATCAGGCCGGACACCTTGTATGCTCGTTACCTTATATGTAGGCCAGAGCACGCGCAAAGAATCGATGTGGTCGATTTTTCCCAAACCGATCGTCAACGGATATTCCGTACTCGACTGAAATCCGTGCGACGGGTTCAACTGTTTGCTGAAAATCTGACCGCCTGCATAAACTTCCAGCTTCGAGCCAATAGCCCGGGTGTTCATTCCGTCGCCTTTGAGATTCACTTTGATATAATGATTCTTGGCTGTCTGCGCCTCCGATTTATTTCTGTATACAAAACAGGGCTCGTTAACATTGTTGACGATCAGATCCAGATCGCCATCGTTGTCGAGGTCGGCGTAGGCCGCGCCATTCGAAAATGACGCCTTTCCAAATCCGAATTCTTTTGCTTTTTCTTTAAATTGAAGGTTACCCTCATTGTGAAAAAAGTTGTTTGCGATGGGAGTGGATGGCATACGGTCGATAATGTTCTGCATATTCTCCTTTTCGCCGGACATTACCATTTTCTGCGTCACCTCGTTGGCAAAAAAATCAATAAAATCCTGATCCAGAATATCATGGTAAATGCCATTGCAAACGTAGATATCTGTCTTCGAATCATTATCGGCATCAAAAAGTAATGCACCCCAGCTCCAATCGCTCGCTGCTACGCCCGAATAGTTGGCGATCTCACTGAATGTCCCGTCCTGATTGTTGAATTGCAGGCTGTTCTGCATGTATTGGTTGTAAAAACCCTTCTCTTTTTTCAGGTTAAAGAGGTAATGGTTTTCAAAGGACGTGGTGGTTTTATAGCGGTACTCATCCCGGGGAAGCATGTCGGTGACGAACAGTTCCGGGTAACCGTCGTTATTAATATCTGCCATATCAGCGCCCATCGAGGCCAGGCTCGTGTGCTTGATACGCTTTTCAAGTTCTTCGGAGAAAGTGCCGTCTTTTTGATTGATGTACAGGTAGTCTTTCTCGTAAAAATCATTGCAAATATAAATATCCGGGTAAAGGTCGCCGTTGATATCGCCCACCGTTACGCCCAGCCCGAAGCCGATCAAACTGCCGTAAATGCCTGCTTCTTCGCTCACGTCCACAAACTTTCCGTTATCATTCCGGAACAGCTTGGCACCGCCGCCTTTCAGGAAATCCTTCACCGGCCAATCCTTCGCACGTAAGTTGCGGTCGTTGGCATAATTAAGGGTATTAACCGGTATAAAACTGTTGTTCAGGACATATGCATCGAGGTCGCCGTCCAAATCATAATCCAGAAATGCAGCGTGTGTGGTGTAGCCGGTTTCATCCAACCCGTATTTCCTCGCCGACTCCGTAAAAGTCAGGTCCCCGTTATTGATATACAGCGAATTCCCCTGCTTGTTGACAAATTTCTGATAACCCGCATTGCAGACGTAAATATCGAGCAGGTTATCGCCATTCACATCGGCCATCACCACCCCCGTACTCCATTTGTCGGGTTCGCCTACTCCCGCCTTTGCGGTGATGTCTTCAAACTTCCAATTGCCCTTATTAAGGTAAAGTTTGTTTTCACCCATATTGGCGGTGAAGTAAATGTCGGGCAGGCCATCGTTGTTGATATCGCCGATCGACACACCACCGCCGTTGTAGAAGTTCCGGTAGTTGAATATGTTGATGTCCTCCGTGTCCTCGACCTTGTTTACGAAATCGATGCCGGTTGCGGATGCATCCATTTCTTCGAAAAGACCCTGGGGTTGTTCATCGGATTTATTACAGGAAAACTGAAAGCAGATCAGGGCGAAAAATAGGAAGCCCTTGTGCATATTGGAATAAATTCTGGTCATTTGTTTGAATGCGTGGAACCGAAAATAGCTTCTTCACTGATATCCCCCAGACTGATCGCCGGCTTTTTATATACTATCAACCCTTCGAAGGGCAAATATTGGTCAGGTTTTGCAAAATCACTATACTTGGCCGCTTCACCTTTGATCCGAAAAATCATTTTATCCTTTTCAAAGGTAACAGCAACGATATCACCCTTTGTAAGCATAAATCCTTCACCTATCAGCTTCGCGCTATCAATAATCTTACCCATTTTCAGGCTGGTTGCGCTTTGTTCGTAGCTCTCAATTGTTTGGGAAACCGGACGGCGGTTATACCACTTATCCGCTGCGAGATTAATAATCGTCCGGCCATCAAATTGGTCCGTCAAGGTCAGGTTAAGCACATTCTCCGACAGGATAACCTGGCCCGAAAAGACGCTTTCATCACTATAAAACGGTTTGCCACCAATTGTGGCAATGATACGCGCCTGGTTATCATGCAATCCTTTCCAATACTTCTCGGCCAGCTCCGCCGATTCATCTCGGTTAATACAGCCAACCATAATTATAAGCAGAAAAACATAGCCCGCTAATCGCACTACAATCTTCATTTAGATATTAAAAAACAAAAATGCTCGAACAAATCGAGCATTTTTGACAGTATTTAAAAATTAGCTTATCAATAACCCGGGTTTTGAACCAGGTTTGAGTTCGAAACCAACGCAGCGGAAGGAATCGGGTAAAGTACTGTGTATGGTTCCTTCACAGAAACACCTTCACCGCTGGTAAACTTGCCGAAACGGATTTCAGTGGTTCTTTTGAAACCTTCCCAGTAAAGCTCACGGCCGATTTCCGCGAAAAGACTCTCTTCGTTAAGTGAACCCAATGCCGAAGCACCCCGTGCCGCACGAAGCGCGTTGATCTGTGTCAACGCACCTCCCGCATTTCCACCACGCAATGTTGCCTCTGCTTTCATCAGATAAGCTTCTGCATAACGCATGAGGATGTACTTACCGGAGTTCGCAGGGTGATATTTGATCACGCGGATACCCTTATCGGTTGCCGCCCCCGCCAAAGGTACGTCACGAGTGAATTGCAGCGGTTTCTGCGTACGCGAGTCGATGACTTGTGCACCTTTGTCGTCGTATTGCT
>CAMLNK010000523.1 GCA_946481035.1 uncultured Dyadobacter sp.
CCACTGGCCGGGCTGCACTTCCACGATGTTGTTATGGGCATAGTAGAAGAGGCCGTCGAGGCAGGGATCGTAAACCCAGATCCAGTTGCCGCCGCGGAACTCGCTGTCGTATTTCCAGCTCGTTTCGGTGGCCAGTACAATACCCGAGGTGAATGCGAGGACATCGATCGGCTGCCAGGTGCGGTCGTCGAGCACGTCCTGGTCTTTGTCGCGCACGAACAGGTCATGGGCGGGATGGCTGCCGGAAACACTGCTATCAAAAAGGTCGAAACCATTGGGCCGGTAACCTCGGCCTCTCGACCCTACCGACTCCCTGGCCGAGTAGCCTTTAACCGGATAAACGAAATACGAAGAGTCGATGGACCGGCACGTATCCCTGCGGAATTCGGCGCGGAGGTTGCGCATTACCGCTCCAAACGCAGCTCTGGCTGAATCGGGTGAGATTACATTATCGCGGATATCCATCTGAATCTGATGGAAAGTCCGGCAGTATTCTGCAATTTTATCGGAAGATTCACTCTGGTTCGTCAAACCGGCCACACAGATCACCAACACAACCCCGGCAATTCTTTTAAATGTCATCAACAATGCGTTAATCAACCTCTTTTCTTTCACTTAAACCCAGTTTTTGAGGAACGATAGCGAGAAGGCTCACTAATAAAAAAGTTTTGCAAAGGTATCCGTTCTATGTTAAATAAATGCAGAGAAGTTCTTTATTGGTCAAACACTAAAATCAGATTACAATGCAAAAACGTCGTTTTGGACGAACTGGCTGGGAAGTCAGCGAAGTAGGTTATGGAATGTGGGGACTTGCGGGCTGGACCGGCTCCGACCGCAAGGAAACAGACGACTCCCTCAACCTGGCCGTAGAATCGGGTGTCAATTTCTTCGACACTGCCTGGGGTTATGGCGAAGGCCTGAGCGAGCGCATCCTGGGCGAGCTGATCAAGCGCTATCCCGACAGAAAGCTTTACGCCGCCACCAAAATACCACCTAAAAACCGCCAATGGCCTTCTCGCGCCGAATATGCGCTGAAAGACGTTTTCCCGGCGGATTACATTGTGGAATACACCGAAAAAAGCCTTCAAAACCTCGGTACCGAGCAGATCGACCTGCTGCAATTCCATGTGTGGGAAGATGCCTGGGCGGAGGAAGACGAATGGAAAGAGGCTATTCAGAAACTGACGAAAGAAGGAAAAGTAGGCGCCTGGGGCATCAGTATCAACCGCTGGGAGCCCAATAATGCATTAAAAACACTGGAAACCGGCCTGATCGACGCCGTACAGGTGATTTATAATATTTTCGACCAGGCACCGGAGGATAATTTGTTCCCCCTATGCCGGAAACTGGACATCGGCGTGATCGCCCGCGTGCCATTCGACGAAGGTACGCTCACCGGCACACTTACGAAGGAAACCACTTTCCCCGCCGACGACTGGCGTTCGACCTATTTCGTGCCCGAAAACCTGAATGCAAGCGTTGACCGCGCCGAAGCTTTGCGCGCCGATATACCGGCAGGCATGACGATGGCCGAACTCGCATTGCGGTTCATCCTCAATAACCCGGACGTACACACGACGATCCCGGGTATGCGCAGGCTTGCGAACGTACGCGCGAACGTGGCCGTGAGCGACGGCACGAAGCTAGACGCGGCAGTGGCCGACAAAATGAAAGCCCACCGATGGGACCGCCGACCTACCAAATGGTCGCAATAGTCATTAAAAACGAAATGCCTTCCGGTTTGGAAGGCATTTCGTTTTTAACGGACTGTATGATCAACGGTACAACTTGCTATCGACCGAGAACCGCCCGGGGCCGGTCAGGAATAATGCAATATAAGGAAAGAGAAACAGCAGCGCGTGTTCCTTCATGTCGAACGGATCTTTGGCGTGCACGATCGTCGCTACTACTACCATCGTGATGATCAGCGGAATGAGCGCCGCACGCGTTCCGAGGCCCAGGATGATCAGGATCGAACAGCCGAACTCCGCGCAGATGGTAAGCACATAAGAAAGCTCCTCGCCTATCCCGATCGGGTCGGCGAACGAATGATCGCCACTTACAAAAGTGGTAAGCTTGGCGTAACCGTGCCTGAGCATCAGGCACGAAACCCCGACCCGCAGGATCAGTACCGCCCAATCCACCGAAGCCGGCAGCTTGATCGGTTTCAGAAATCGTTTCAGCATAGTGAGTTATATTGGTTTATAAAAGAATCCGCATAGGCTACAACCAATGCCGTGCCGAAGATAGTTTCCATTTAGTTCGCTGTAACCGAATTTTTAATTTTTATATATCAAGTTTTATTTTTAGGTTTGTCTAAATTTATATTCAGATAACAGGAAATTAATAATTCGGCCGTACTATGAAGCTACGCATACTATTACTGTTCAGCTGTTTGCCGTTTGGCGCCTGGGCTCAATTTTCACTATCCGGGAAGATTTCACTGGAAGGCCAGGCCGATCCGGCATTCGGCGCATCGGTTTATATTAACGAACTAAAAACCGGCACCACAGCCGACACCGCAGGTCATTTTCGTCTGGCCGGTATTCCCAAAGGCACCTACACTGTACGCGTCAGTTATGTTTCGCTGCCTACCATCACCGAAAAGAATGTGCGGATCGATCGGGATGTAAAAAAGAACTTTGTGATGAAATCCGGTGCTAACGCATTGGATGAAGTGGTTGTAACCGGCACAATGAAAGAAGTTTCGAAGCTCGACAGCCCCGTGCCCGTTGATATTATTACCTCCAAATTCATTTACAAAAACCCGGTTCCGAGCATCTTTGAAGGGCTTAGCTACGTAAACGGCGTACGGCCGCAACTGAATTGCAATGTCTGCAACACGGGCGATATCCACATTAATGGCCTGGAAGGACCGTACACGATGGTACTCATCGACGGGATGCCGATGGTAAGCGGGCTTTCGACGGTTTACGGCCTTTCGGGCATTCCAAACAGCCTGATCGAGCGGGTGGAGATCGTGAAAGGGCCTGCGTCTACACTCTACGGTTCGGAAGCGGTGGGCGGCTTGATCAATATTATTACCAAAAATCCGTCGAAAGCGCCGGTATTCTCTGCCGACATGTTCAGCACCACCTGGCGGGACTATAATGTGGATCTCGGCGTGAAGTTTACACCTAGCGAAAAAAGCAGCTCTTTGCTGGGTGTCAATTATTTCAATTACCAAAACCCCGTCGATAACAATGGCGACGGCTTTACCGACCTGACGCTTCAGAACCGCATTTCGATCTTCAACAAATGGTCGTTCGATCTGAAAAATAACCGGCAGGCCAATGTGGCGGCGCGTTACTATTATGAAGACCGCTGGGGCGGGCAAATGCAATGGAACCGCTCCTACCGCGGCGGCGACGAGGTTTATGGTGAGAGTATTTATACCAAACGTTTTGAGCTCCTCGGTAACTACCAGCTTCCGCTTCCCGGGAAAGTTACGCTGCAATATTCTTTCAGCTCGCATAACCAGAACTCGGCATACGGCCATGTACCTTTTAATGCAGACCAGAAAATCGCATTTGCGCAGTTTTTGTGGGATAAGGAAATCGGCAAGCACAGCCTGCTGATGGGAACGCCGTTCCGCTATACTTTTTATAATGATAATACCCCTGCTACGCGCCGCGCCGATGGCCAGGATCGCGCCGACAAGATTTACCTTCCCGGCATATTTATCCAGGACGAATTCAAAAGCGGGCCGCATTCGATTCTTTTGGGCGCGCGGTACGACTATAACAGCCGTCACGGAAGCATTTTCACGCCGCGGGCAGCTTACAAATACAAATTCAACCAAACGGATGTGGTTCGCCTGAACATCGGCCGCGGTTTCCGGATCGTGAACCTATTCACCGAAGACCATGCTGCATTGACCGGCTCGCGCGAAGTGATTTTGAAAGAAGCGTTGAAACCCGAGCAGAGCTGGAATGCGAATATCAATGTGGTTAAAAAGATCGTGACGGGCAATTCGTTCATCGGAATCGACGCTTCGGTATTTTATACACACTTTACCAACCGCATTCTCCCCGACTACGACACAAACCCCAACGAAATTATTTACGACAACCTCGACGGTTATGCGGTGTCGAAAGGCATTAGTATGAACCTCGATTTCAACTTTGCATTTCCCCTGAAGATCATCGCCGGCGGCACTTATATGGATAACTTCCAGAAGGAAAACGGCGTGCGTTTCAGGCCTGTACTGACGGAGAAATTCACGGGTACCTGGTCGGTTTCTTACGAAATCGAGAAGGCCGGGGTCTCATTTGACTACACCGGGAACATCTATGGCCCAATGCGCCTGCCGCTCCTGAGCGAGGACGACCCGCGCGCCGCGAACTCGCCGGTATGGTCTTTGCAGAATATCCAGATCACCACATAGTTTGACAATGGACTGGAAATTTACGGGGGTATTAA
>CAMLNK010000524.1 GCA_946481035.1 uncultured Dyadobacter sp.
TATCGGTAGGATAGAGCTTCCAGATCTCGTACTTGATGTAATTGGTGGGTGAATTTACGCCGATACCACGACCAAGGCTGTCGGAGGGCAAATTGGCGCTGCCATTGGGAGATTGGATTTTGTCGTATTCCGGCCCCCAGTAACGGATACTGATATTGGCCAATGTGGCCGTGGAATAGCCGCCGGGCGTGAAGTTCTCGAATTGCCAGGCCCACATCACCTCCTTGTTACCCGAGGATTTATTGATCTGCCCGTCGGCGAAAATATCGGAAAACACATCACCCGGCCGCGCGCTTGCTTTACCGAACCGCTGGGTCATCAGCTGATAGTCACCGGCCTGCTTACTGATCACTTTCGTAGCCGCTGCAATGGATTTATCATAGTAGGAATCATCTTTCTTTTCCATACCCAGCGAAATGTAAACCTCGCTCAGCAAGTGAAAAGCCGCTGCCCGCGGGATTCTCCCGTCCGGCACTTCCATGTCCAGCAAAGCCGACGCCGCTTCCAAATCCTGCGCGGCGAATTCCAGCACCTCTACGCGTGAGTTGCGCACGAAATCGAACTTGGGCTCAACGATCCGCTCTTTCACAATAGGCACCCCTCCGTACACATTGGCCAGGAAGTTGTAGGTATAAGCCCTGAAAAACAATGCCTGCCCCTTGATATTGGCACGGGCTGCATCGGCTATTTTCAGGCTCGGATCATCGATATTGTCCAGAATAAGATTCGCCCGGACGATCATTTGCTTAAATGCCCAGTCCCAGTAAATCACCGTCGCTTCCAGGTTGGAGTTCAACAGGCTGTAATCCTTGTTGCCGCGCGAGTCATTCCGGCCCCATTGGCTTTGGTCGGTGCCCACGGTCATGTATTCAAAGTTATTGGAAGCAATGCTGTGCTCCTGCCGGGCTCCTTCATATAGCGAGACCACCGCGGCATCATACCCCGCTTCGTTGACCAGCAGGTTTTCCGGGCTGAAACGGTCCAGCGGCACTTCGTCCAGGTAGGACTCCTCACAGGCGGTCGTAAGCCCGAGCGCGCACAGGGTGAGCAAAAAGGTAATGTATCTTTTCATAGTCGGTCAGGTTTAAAAAGAAATGTTGAGCCCTGCAATAAAAGTTTTGAGCAGAGGGCCATTGTCCCCCGGGCCTCTGCCGCCGCCGCCGAATTCTGGGTCCCAGCCTTTCCATTTCGTCCAGGTAGCCAGGTTTTTCGCGCTCACGTAAACTTGCAACGAGCCTATTTTCACTGCTTTCAAGAGTTTTTCGGGAATATTATAGGATAGCGAAACGTCTTGCAGGCGCGCAAAACTGCGGCTCTCGTAAAAACCATAACCCAAGGGATTACGGTAGTTGATCCTGGGCCGCGTGTTGATCGGGTTTGCAGGCGTCCAGTAGGGAACGTCAAGGAAATTGGCCTGGTCATAGAAGTTTGTGCCCGGGTTGAGCATATCCATTCTGGTATAGCCTCCCTGGCGGATATTCAATGCCGCAGACAGGCTCAGCCCCTTGTAGCTCCACACATTGGTTATGCCCAAATTAAACTTCGGCTGCGCATTGCTGATCACCGTCCGGTCCTGCGGGGTGATTTTTCCGTCCGGCACGCCATCCGGACCGCTGATATCCTTGAAACGGATGTCGCCCGGCTTTGCGCCCGGAATCAGGCTCAGATCGTCGCCAGTCTGGAAAATACCGTCGAAAACGTAATCGTAGTTGCTCAGCAGCGGATGCCCGATGAACCAGCCGCTGGCAATATCGTCGTCTTCGCGGCCGTCGCGGTCCACATCCCGGCCGGTGAGTTTTACAATTTTATTGCGGTTAAATGAAAAGGCAATGCTGGTATTCCAGGCAAACCCTCCACGCTGGATATTGGTCGTTTTCAGGTCGATTTCCAAACCGTGGTTTTTGGTCTGGCCCACATTCCGCAGGAACTCTTCAAAGCCGTTGGTATTAGGGATGGCCTGTTTGAGTAGCAGGTCATACGTCCGCGTCCAGTAGTAGTTGACCGAAGCGCTGATCCGGCTGTTGAAAACCTGCACATCGGCTCCGATATTCGTACTTTCAGAAGTTTCCCAACCAAGGTTCGGATTCGCCAGACTGCTCGGGCTCAACCCCACCGATGTGCTGCCACCGTCCCCGAACACATAGTTCTTTTGCTCCACCTGGCTCAGCGACGAATATTCATCCACGCCGCGGTTCCCGTTCCGGCCCCAGGAAGCCCGTATTTTCAGAAAATTTATTTGCTTCAAATCCCGCATAAAAGCTTCCTCGGTTACATTCCAGCTCAATGCCGCCGCCGGAAATACCCCGAACTTATTCCCCGCTCCGAATGCCGAAAAACCATCCCGGCGCATGCTCACAGTGGCCAGGTACTTGCCTGCAACAGAGTATCCCAGCCGGGCCATTCCCGAAAGCTGACGGTTTTTAATGGCGCCGGCATTGATATTAAACCCCTCCCCGATTTCCAATGCATTGTAACCCAATGCGTCGTTGAAAATATTCTGGCTCGAAAGCGATGAAAACTGGCTTTTCTGCTCATAAGCGCCGTAGAGTAAGGTAACATCCAGGCTTTGGCGGGGCGTAATCTGCTGCTTATAGCTAATGATGTTTTCGACGGTAATGTTCTGTTTTTCGCCGTGGTATTTGGAGCCCGAGCCGAGCCGGTTCAGCGGCTCGTACGAGGGGTTGTACTTGAATTCTTTGGAATCAGTGCGGGTATAGGCCGCATTGAGCTTATAGGAAAGACCTTTCCAGAGTCGCACGTCGGCAAAACCGTTGGCAAACAATGCATTAGTGATCGATTTCCGGTCATTGAGCGCATAGCCGATCAGCGGATTGGCTACCAGGCCAATGTCCTGCGGCAGCGGACGGGGCGATTTGCCATCGGCCAGAAAAAGGCTGGCATAAGGGCTCAGATAAGTCGTTGCTACCAGGTCCGCACGCACACCCGAGTCGTCACGCGAGGTAAAGCCCGAGTTCACGCCCAGTTTCAGCCAGTCGGTAGCATCTACCGAAAGGTTGAGCCTGCTGGAAATCCTGCTGAAATTATCGCCTTTCACCGGCGATTTTGCTTTCAGGTACCCGCCGGAGAAGAAATAGCTCGTCCGGTCGGTTTTGCCTGATACGCTCAGTTCATAATTCGACATCGGCGCCGATTGTTTGATTTCTTTAAAAGGCTTGATCGAACGCCCCGCAGCCATGTTTTCCAGTTCTACCGGCTGGAATGGTACTGCTCCGCCGTCGGCGGTTTCAGCGTCCTTGCGGGCGGCCAGGTATTGCTCGGCATTCAAAAGTTTGGGTAAAAAAGCATAGTCGGAAGCACCGACATAGGTATTGAACGAAAACACCGGCTTGCCCGATTTGCCCCGCTTAGTAGTGACCTCAATCACCCCATTCGCCGCCAGCGAGCCGTAAATGGCTGTCGAACTGGCATCTTTCAACACGTCGATCGACTCGATATCGCTCGGATTGATATCGGCCAGGCTCCCGCCTGCGTAGATAATGCCGTCCAGGACAATGAGCGGGTCCGTGCTTGCTGAAATCGAGTTGGTACCCCGGATCTTGATCGCCCCTACCTGGCCCGGACGGCCATTGTCGGTCACCTGCACGCCGGCCGTCGTTCCTCTGAGCATCTGGGACGCATTGGTATTGGGTTGAAGCCTTGTTTGCTCCACATTCACGCTCGCGATCGCGCCGGTCAGGTCACGCTTTTTGACCGTACCATACCCTACCACCACCACTTCCTCCAATGCTTTGGTATCGGGTTTCAAAACCACGTTCACCTGCGTCCGTGAGCCGATTTCCACCTCCTGCGGCAAGTAACCCACAAAGGAAAATACGAGAAAACCAGCCTCCTGCGGAATTTCCAGGTCGAATTTCCCGTCCACGTCGGTCACTGTTCCGGATTGCGTGCCTTTTATCACCACACTTACGCCGGGCAACCCGGCTCCGGCCTCGTCGGTCACTGTTCCCTCCACACGGCGCTCCTGCACACGGATGGGCGAGCTCCCGGGGCTAAGCGGGGGCGTGATACTGCCGGATTTTTGTTCCGGCTCCGCCCGTGAGAGGATAATCTGCCTTCCTGCCACCACGTAGCGCACCTGCACCGGTTTCAGAATCAGATCCAGCACCTCGCCCAGGCTGCGGTTGTCGGCATTTAATGTTACCCGCTGCTGGATGGGCACCACCTGCGGGCTGTACGAGAATTTGATCTCGGCCTGTTTCTCGATCAGGTGCAGCACGGATTTAAGGCTTTTCCCTTGAACGGTAATGGATATACTTCGATTAAGCAGCTCCTGCCCCGCGGCACTTCGAGCCCAGGAGAGATGGATCATTCCAAGCACCAGCAGCACGGGTCCGATGGTGCTCCTCATGCATTTGAATGCATAATGTGCGGCAAGATTTTTCATAGAAAATAGTTTAGCT
>CAMLNK010000525.1 GCA_946481035.1 uncultured Dyadobacter sp.
CGAACAGGACAGGGTAAAATTGCCGGTACAATTTTTCCTGACTCTGGCGCTCCCGCCGCCTACAACCCGCCAATATTTCTGGTAGTGGATTCAACTAGTACTGGTAAACAGTGTGACCGAAAGCCGGCCACACTGGTTGACATTGAAATGTTTACAATTGCTTTTTGGTGAATACCACCCCGCTGTCATAGGGCCACTGGAATTCGTATCCCGATTTGCCTTTCCTTTTCATCGTACCCTTGTATACTTTGTCATTAAACTGAATTTCGAGTACTCCGTTAAAATTAGCAGGAATCTGATAGATCGAGGTGAAACCCGTTCCTTGCGACTGCTTACCTGTGTAGCATTGTATTCCTGTCAGTATTTTCCCGAACTTGATCTGATAGGAATTTTGCCCCGTAATTACCTCTTCCGACAGTTCATTCTGCGCGCAGGGATAGCTTTGGGTCGTAGCAAATTTGAAACCGACAACGTTTTCGGCAGTATCGCCGTAGGCAATCGGCGTGACGCTCAACACGTCGTGGGCAAGAATAGGTTTTTCTGACGGAGGATTCTGGTGAATTTGGTTGTTTACCTGCACATCGATGAATGTGGAGTCGTTACTCAGGCTGTCGATTGCAAATACCCGGTAATTGCCCGCTGCCTGAAAGTAAATGATGGTTTGCGGGCCATCATTTATCGTTGTCTGGAACGGAACCACCCGCCATTTTACAAACCGGCTTTTACCATTGACTAATGTAAAAAGCGTATGCCCTTTTTGATCGATATCGGTTACTTTTTCGGTTACAATGTGCGGTACGGCGCCGGGTACGCTGTCGATGTGCGTGCTATCTGTTCCAAGTGTGTCCGCCCCCGTCCTAGCCGAAACCGGCGCAGGCGCATTCTCTTCCATTTTTCCCCGTTCGCAGGCGACCAGCTGGATCAGCAGCAACGCAATGCACATTACCAGCCATTTTTCTGTTCTCATGACCATCAGTGTTTAAGATTTAAAAGATGTAAATCAGGTGGCCACCTGTCAATAAAATAAACTGCAGGGAAAGGCCGGAAGGTTGGGTAGCTTCCGAAAAAAATATTCAAGTGGCCATTAACATGCACTTTGTCAGTAAATACCGGATCTTTGAGCGTTTTATTTTGAAATGAATGCCCTAACTACTTCTCATGAAACGAATATCCCTTTTCTGCCTCCTGCTGATCAACTTCCCGGTATTCGCCCAGAACTACGACGAATCGAAAGTCCCGCAATACACTTTGCCGGATGTATTGAAAACGACCTCGGGGAAAACAATCCGAAACGAGGAAAAATGGGAGAAGTTCAGGAGGCCGGAAGTTCTGAAACTGTTTGAAGACCATATTTACGGCCAAATGCCAACCGATTATGACAGCATCAGCTACGCATTAACGGAGGACGACCGCCCGGAAATGGACGGCAAGGCGGTTCTAAAACAGATAGGCGTTACGGTTTACAGGAAAGGGAATTCGGTGCAGATCAATGTCGTGCTTTTTCTCCCTACGCAGGCAAAGAAACCGGTACCGGTGTTTTTGCTGATCAATAACCGCGGAAAAGAGAATACCGACCCGACTAGGGCTAAAAAAAGTGAATTCTGGCCGGCTGAAATGGTGATCGACAACGGTTTCGCGATCGCCGCATTTCATGTGAGCGACCTTGCGCCGGACAATAAGGATACCTACGCGACGGGTGTTTTACAAAAGCTTTACCCTGAGCAGTTGAAGAAGGATAACGGCATGAAGGCAATTGGCGCCTGGGCCTGGGGTGCGAGCCGAGTGATGGATTATTTTGAGACGGATAAGGATATCGATGCCAAAAAGGTAATAGTAGTAGGACATTCACGGGGAGGTAAGACTTCCCTATGGGCGGCCGCGCAGGACCGGCGTTTTGCGGCTTGCATTACCAATTGCTCCGGAAACACGGGAGCAGCATTAGCGCGGCGGCAGTTCGGCGAGCGGATCAGCCGCATCAATGCCACTTTCCCGCATTGGTTTAACAACAATTATAAGAAATATAACGACAAGGAGAATGCATTGCCCGTAGACCAGCATATGCTCATCGCGCTCATCGCGCCACGGCCGGTATATGCCACGAATGCGTCCAAAGACCTCTGGGCCGATCCTAAGGGGACGTTTCTGGCGCTGAAAGCCGCCGAACCGGTGTACGCATTGTACGGCATCAAGTCGGGATTACCCAACGACCCGCCGGGAATAGACAAGCCGGTGATTGGTTCGCATTTCGGCTACCATAACCGCGAAGGCGAACATAATATGACCGTTTACGATTGGGGGAATTTTATCCGGTTCGCGAAAGGATTCTGATGTTTTGATGGTTGAAACAGGGCGAGCCGAATCGCGGCTGGTACGCAGGCATAAAATTTGAAAGTAACAGTGTAAAAGAAGGCCAAAATGCCTTCTTTTGCCATTTAAAAAGTGACGATGATGAAAGACAGGAAGCTGCCGGAAGACCAATCGCTGGTTTTGTTTACCGATATGAACGGTGTTCCCCGGGAAGGGACTTATAAGAAAGCGTCGAAGGCGTTTGTAGAAGCTATCGGTGATGAAGGGCCTGAGGATACCGGCAATATTTACCCGGAAGAAGACATTGTATCCTGGGAATACCTCGACAAAAAGGACCGGCCTAACCCGGATATCATGATTATTCTCTAAAAAGCCAGTAACGAACCGCTGCTTGCGGAGGACAGTTTCGATGGCCGTGACGACCTGCGAACGACGAGGACATTGTGCGGATCGGCAGGGTCGATGGCAACAGTAATCACCTTCCCAGTCATCAGTTCGCGTGATTCGGGATAGGTAGCATCGTGGTCGAACTCCACGATAAGCGGTTTTTTAGTCAATATCTGCACCTTCAACCGGATGTTTTTCGTGTTGAATATAGAAGGCTTGATGGACTGGGCATCGAGGATCAGCGCCTCATGTTCCCGGCCGCTTTTCAACACCTGTTTCAATTTCCGGTGTTCGCGTGTCTGCATCCATTTAACGCCGCCGACGAGCGTCACCGTGGCCAAAACCAGCGAAGCGATCGTATAAAGTGTGAGCATTGCCATTTCTCGGTAGTGTAAATACTCACGAAAATGCAGCCCTAGGGGCGCAATGACAAGAAACAGTTAGTAAACGGAGTTTTTTGGGTATTTTGGGGCAGTTTTATACAATTCGCCTGAAACCTTATTTTCTATCTTATGCATTTCTTCTTCCGGCTCGTTCCCCCGCGTCCAACTTATCATCTCGACATGTCCGAAACCGAGCGGGCGGTCATGTTACAGCACATCGACTACTGGACCGTGCTCACCGATGAAGGTGTTTGCCTGGTATTTGGCCCCGTCCTCGATCCGAAAGGCGCTTTCGGAATGGCCATCATGGAGGTTTCTTCGGAGGACGAGGCCCACCAGCTCGTACAAAAAGACCCTGTCATCGCCGCGGGGATTTGTACCTATGAGCTGTCGCCGATGCGCATTGGCGCGGTGCGGAAAGTGTAGGGATTGGATTTAATACAGAAATAAGTAACAGTCAACGGACCGTCCAGACTCAACCACCTCTAAGCAATTTAAAATGAAGTTCACCCACTTGTTTGTCCTTCTTGTATTCGTAAATATTTTCATATCCTGCAAAAAGAAAAATACTCCTGCCCCCGAACCGGAACCTGATGTGGCCGAAACCGTATATGTGGGCAGCTTTAACCATAAGCTATATGCATGGGATGCAGCAACTGGGTTAAAAAGATGGGACTTTGTGACGGGTGGAGAAATCTCATCGAGTCCCTCTGTTGCAAATGGCGTGGTGTACATAGGGAGTAATGACAAAAAACTATACGCGCTGGACGCAGTCACCGGCGCAAAAAGATGGGACTTTGTTACTAATGGTGCGGTTCGTTCCAGCCCTATGGTGTTAAATGGCGTGGTGTACATAGGGAGTGATGACAAAAACCTATACGCATTGGATGCGAGCACTGGCGCAAAAAAATGGGAGTTTATTACGGATGGACCAGTTCGTTCCAGCCCAATGATAGTAAATGGTGTGGTGTATGTAGGGAGTGACGACAAAAAGCTATACGCGGTCAATGCGGCCACGGGCACAAAGAAATGGGAGTTCGCGATGGGTTGGTCAAGCTCGGGTCTGGGTATTAGCCCTACATTTGCTAACGGGCTAGTTTACACAGGGGATGACAATGCGCTCGTTGCGATTGACGCAGCTACCGGCACAAAAAAATGGGAAGCTCTGACAGATTTTCGTGTTGGTGTAGTGTCGTCCCCGACGGTCGCAGACGGCGTTGTGTATGCGATGGCCAATAATCGGACGTTATACGCCCTGGACGCAGCCGTCGGAACCAAAAAATGGCACTTTACGATGTTCAACAGCACATCCAGCCCCGCGGTCCGCAATGGCATCGTGTATGT
>CAMLNK010000526.1 GCA_946481035.1 uncultured Dyadobacter sp.
AAAGCTGCAAATCGCGTATTCTGGAACGGCTGGCCGGGAAGGATATTTTCATTATGGGTAACGACGGCAATCCGCTATGGAAGCCCGTGACCTGGGAGCCCGAAAAAGCGACGATCCGCTTCCATTTCATCCGGAATGAGGATAATACCCACTATTTCCCGACAATCCGGTTCAAAATGCAGAAGCTGGAATTCCAGTATAAAAATGCATTCCTGATCTGCGAAGATCCCGCCTGGCTGGTCCTCGACGGCCATCTTTACCATTTCGAAGGAAATGTGGACGGGAAAAAGATCAAACCTTTCCTCGCCAAAAAATTCATCGCCATTCCGGGGCAGGTCGAGGAGCAATACTATGGCCGTTTCGTAGCACCGCTCATCGCCTCTTACGATGTGGTAGCGCGTGGGTTCGAGATCAGAAATGTGTCTTCCGTACCCAAAACCATCCTCACGATCTCGGAATATTCCTCGAATCCGAAGAAATCCGCAGTGCTTTTCCAGGACAATGAGGATGTGGAAGTGATGGAGGAAGAAGACAATGATGTCGCATTCGAGTTATCCTTTCAGTATGCTGGCTTTTCGTTTCATTACGACAGCTTCGCGCATGCGTCGAGCGTGCATATGGAAAAGAAGGGTAACGAGTATTTTTTCAATAAGGTCAAAAGGAATATCGAGGTCGAAGGGCAGCACGTGCGGACTTTGAAAGATATGGGCCTGAATATCCGCAACGGAAAGGTTCAAATGCCCAAATCGGAGGCATTCGGCTGGCTGCAAAGCAATGCGATCGCGTTGGCCGAGCACGGTATCGCCGTTCGTCAGAATACGGCCGATACCAAACGTTATTTCCTGGGCTATTCTTCGCTGGACATCTCCATTCAGGAAGGCCGCGACTGGTTTGATATCCATGCAAAAGTGCTTTTCGGGGAGTTCGAAATACCTTTTATTCAGCTACGCAATTACATTCTGAACCGCAAAAAGGAGTTTTTACTTCCTAACGGCGAAATAGCGGTGATCCCCGAATGGTGGTTTACCAAATATTCCGAGTTCTTCTCGTTCACCGAAAGCAGCCATGAAGACGATCAGCTGCGGCTTCGAATGCACCATCTGGCATTGGTACAGGAGCTGAAAGAGGATAATCTCGCCACGGCGGTCATCAGCCGCAAGCTCGAAAACCTGCGTAATTTCCAGCATATCGAGCCGGCGGAATCTCCTGTAAATTTTCAGGGCTTGCTGCGTCCTTATCAGAAAACAGGTTACGACTGGCTGCGGTTTTTGAAACAGTATCGTTTCGGAGGCTGCCTGGCGGATGATATGGGTTTGGGTAAAACAGTCCAGACGCTCGCATTGCTGCAATCGGAAAAAGAAGGCGGTGCCGATCGCCCATCGATCCTTATCATGCCCACGTCACTGCTGTACAACTGGCAGCTCGAAGCCAGCAAGTTCACGCCCGACCTGCGCGTGCTCCTGTACACGGGTACGAACCGCGAGAAAGACACCGCGCAGTTCGACAACTACGATCTGGTACTGACTTCCTACGGCATTGTTCGCCTGGATATCGACATTATGGAAGATTACCGGTTCAACTATGTGATCCTTGACGAATCGCAGGCCATTAAAAATCCATCCTCCATTATCACGAAGGCCGTACGCCGGCTCAACTCGGCTTACCGACTGGTACTGACCGGTACGCCGGTTGAAAATAATACGCTGGATTTGTGGTCGCAAATGTCGTTTGTGAACCCCGGCCTGCTGGGCACGCAGGCATTTTTCAGGGATGAATTCCAGATCCCGATCGAGAAAAAAGGCGATGAAGAGAAAACCAAACGGCTTTACAATCTCATTAAACCATTCATATTAAGGAGATTAAAATCACAGGTAGCGACGGATCTGCCCGAAAAGGTAGAGAGCATTCAATACTGCGACATGTCCGACGAGCAGGAAAAGACCTACGAGGAGGCGAAAGCTTATTACCGCAATCTCATTCTTCAAAGCATTGATTCAGAAGGGATTTCAAAATCACAACTGGTCGTTTTGCAAGGCCTTACCAAACTCCGGCAGCTTGCTAACCACCCGGTGATGGTCGATCCGGAATATGCTTATGATTCCGGCAAGTTCGAAGACGTGCTGTACAAGCTGCAAACCGTCATGAGTGAAGATCATAAGATATTGATTTTCAGCCAGTACATTAAACACCTCGATCTTTTCCGGCATTATCTTGACGACAAGGAAATCAATTATGCCTACCTCGACGGCGCCACCCGTGACCGCCAAGAACAGGTAGAATCTTTCCAGAACGACGAGAATATCAAAATTTTCCTCATTTCGCTCAAAGCCGGTGGATTAGGCCTTAACCTGACAGCCGCGGATTACGTTTTCATCCTCGATCCATGGTGGAACCCGGCCATTGAAGCACAGGCAGTAGACCGCGCGCACCGCATTGGCCAGGACCGAACGGTGTTTACTTATAAGTTTATTACCAAAAACTCCGTGGAAGAGAAGATTCTCGCATTGCAGCGCTCGAAGAAGCAACTGGCCGATGATCTGATTTCGAGTGAGGAAGGTTTTATTAAGTCGCTCACGCGGGAGGATGTTTTAAACCTGCTGTCTTAAAATGCAGATCTGATGATCCAAATGCTGATTTGAACTTTCAAAAAACCTCATAAAACAAAGTGCCCTTGAACGATCACATTCAAGGGCACTTCTTATTTTGATATTACTTCAACAATTACGCTACCGCTGCCGCTTCACGGCTGATCAGCGCTTCGCGGTCAGGACCGGTTGAAATAAATGTGATCGGCAGGTTCAATTCCGCTTCGAGGAATTTCACGTAAGCATTCAACTCAGCCGGGATCGCGTCGAAATCGCGAACGCCGTCGAGGGAAGTTTTCCAGCCTTTGAAATCCTTGTAAACCGGTTCCACCGCTTCGTCGCAAAGATCATAAGGAACCTGATCAGTCAAAGTACCATCGGCCAGGCGGTAATGCGTACAAACTTTAATGTTGTCGAAAATAGTCAGTACGTCTACCTTCATCATAATCAGCTGGGTTACGCCGTTGATCATGATCGCATATTTCAATGCGGGCAAATCGAGCCAGCCGGTACGGCGCGGGCGACCGGTAGTAGCACCGAACTCGCGGCCTTCTTTACGGATCTCCTCGCCTACTTCGTCGTTCAATTCGGTGGGGAACGGGCCGCTTCCTACACGTGTGCAGTAAGCTTTGAAAATACCGAACACCTCACCGATCTGACGTGGCGCGATGCCTAGTCCGGTAGATGCACCGGCAGTCATGGTAGTAGAGCTGGTCACAAACGGGTAAGAACCGAAATCGATGTCGAGCAACGAACCTTGTGCACCTTCCGCGAGGACGGTTTTACCTTCGTTCAATGCGCCATTCACGATGTATTCGCTGTTCACGAGCGTGAATTGCTTCATAAACTCGATCGCATCGAAGAATTTCTCTTCTGCCGCCGGCAATGTTTCCGAGTAATCGAATGAATAAAAATCGAGGATAACTTTGTGGGCATCAACGAGTTTTTTGTATTTGGCTGCAAAGTTCGGAGAAAGAACGTCTCCTACGCGCAAGCCCAGGCGGGCAACCTTGTCCTGGTAAGCAGGACCGATACCCCGCAAAGTTGAACCGATCTTCGAATCACCTTTTGAACGCTCATAAGCAGCGTCGAGCAGGGCGTGAGTAGGAACGATGATGGAGGCTTTTTTGGACACGAACAGGTTGCTGATCAGGTCCAGGTTATATTTTGCAAGACCTTCGATCTCTCTTTTGAACACAACCGGGTCGAGCACGACGCCGTTTCCGATGATATTCTGGATATCGCTGCGGAAAATCCCCGACGGGATCTGGTGCAAAACGTGTTTGATACCGTCAAACTCCAATGTGTGCCCGGCATTAGGGCCACCCTGAAAACGGGCTACAACCTGATAGCGTGGCGCCAGGACATCCACAATTTTTCCTTTTCCCTCGTCTCCCCATTGAAGACCAAGTAGTACGTCAACTTTCATTCAAATATTGGATTACTGAAACTTAATATGGTGTAAGCGGCCCGGCAATGGGTGCATTACCGGGCCTGATCGTGATAATTATCTGTCTTCGTAAACTGCGGTTTCCCGCGGCGCTTCGGTGCGGTTCTGGCAGTTTTCCTTGTTGCAGTTTCCGTAGAAAATAAGCGAGTGGTGCATTACGCTGAAATTCAGCATTTCCCCTACCATGTTCTGGATCGACTGAATGCGCGGATCGCAGAACTCCATTACTTTATGACAATCTGTACAAATCAGGTGGTCGTGCTGCTTGTTGCCGTACGACTTTTCGAATTGCGCGAGGTTTTTGCCAAACTGGTGCTTGGTAACCAGGTCGCAATCCACCAAAACGTCGAGCGTGTTATAAACCGTTGCACGGCTCACA
>CAMLNK010000527.1 GCA_946481035.1 uncultured Dyadobacter sp.
AATAGCCATTCTCGGTTTCCAGGATAAACTCGTGCGCATTGGCGATCCGCGCAGCCGCTTCCACCTGTTCAAGCGTCGCGTTGGGGCTGCCGAATGCGATATTGTGAAAAATCGTGTCGTTGAAAAGCATCGACTCCTGGTTCACCAGCCCGAACATCGACCACAGGGATTCCTGCTTAATGTGCCGCACATCGGTACCGTCGATCAGTACCTGACCTTCGGCAGTATCGATAAACCGCGGCAGCAGGTCCATCAAAGTCGACTTTCCTCCGCCCGACGGTCCTACCAATGCAACCGTCTTGCCTTTTGGGATGGTTACATTAATGGATTTGAGGACCGGCCGTGACGGGTAGGAGAACGATACATTTTCCAGCCGGATCGACTCTTTGAAATCCTTCATTTCAATCGCATCCGGCGCATCTTCGATCTCGGGCTTCTCATCGATCAGTTCGAGTACGCGCTCACCCGCGGCGATACCTGCGTGAATGGTGCTGAACGAGTCGGTCAATGCTTTGGCCGGACGCATTACCTGAGAGAAAATACCGATGTAAGCCACAAATTTGGCCACAGTCAGCTCGGTACCCGACGGGTTGTCGAGGATCAGCGAGCCGCCGTACAAAACGATGATCGCGACCATGGTAACCCCCAAAAATTCAGAAACCGGCGAGCCGAGCTGCTGGCGTTTGGCCATTTTGCGGCCCAGGTCGGAGTAACGGACGTTTTCTTTGTGGAATTTCTCCTTAATGTCGTCAGTAGCATTGAATGCCTTGATGATTTTGATGCCGGTAAGCGCTTCGTCGAGGTAGCTGATCATCAGCCCGAAATAATGCTGGGCCAGTGTCGCCTGCTCTTTGAGCCTTTTTACAATTTTTGAAATCAGGAATGCCGAAACCGGTATTACCAGGATAGCGAAGAACGTAAGCTTGGCCGAAGTAGCGAACAGCATGAACACATAGGCAATCAATTGCAAAGGTTCTTTAAATACAACCTGCAAAGTGCTTGTGACGGAGAACTGTACAACCTGTACGTCGGAGGCGATCTTTGAAATAATATCCCCCTTGCGCTGGTTGCTGAAATAGCCCACGTGCAGGTTCATTACGCTGTCGAATACCTTTTTACGAAGGTTCAAAAGCGTGTGGATCCGGAGATTTTCCATGATCCGCTGCGAAAGGTATTTGAAGATATTCGAAAGCAGCACCGAAACGACGATTACCGCACACACGACCTGCAATGCACCATGTGCTCCGAATTCCAGGTTGGCCTGCTGGGCATAGTAGTTGAGCATTCCGGTCGGGTCGAGCCAGCCGTCCGTCGGCCTTGGAACCGCCGCGCCACCCTGGTTGCTGAACAGCGTGCTCAGAAGCGGAGCAAGAAGTGCCAGGTTCAGTGTATTAAAAACAACCCCCAGTATCGTACAAATAAGGTAGGGGATAGCAAATTTGGCAATCGGTTGAGCAAAGGATAATAATCTGAGGTACGTTTTCATTCTTGGATATATGGCATACTCGCCGTATGCCGGAAGTAAAAAAAACCGAAACCGGGTTTTTCGGATTAACGCGCAAATTAACGCTTATCTGGCGAAACAACTGTTGGTGACTGCAATAAATTCCCGGCAGGGCACCGGTCAATACGATGCCCACGCAGGCGGAAAGGTTGGAAGCTGGTTAGCAGAAACAGGAAAAAAGCGGACAATAGGCGCCGAACCCAACTTTTTAAAACAAGTCGTTGTTCAAAAGTAAACCGCCAGACAATGATTACGAATTCCGATATATTTTCGATAGACACAGGCGACTCGGTGCCTGTAACTACTTATAAAGCAGCCCGGTCGGTCGCCGGATTGGTGGCCAGCCATTTCGAGCGGCACCATGAGGCGGTTTCCAAGTATTACGGGCAGGAGCTCGCGCCCCGGCCCGAAGCCCGGATCGTGGAAACGATTATCGATACGACGTTCTGGGCAAGCCTGCGCCGGGAAGAGGGCCGTTCACCGAAAGTTTCGATCGCCTACCTGCCGCCCGAAGCTGCCGAACACCCGCTGATTTTTGCCGAAAAACTGACTTTGAGCGCCAATACGCTCACCAAACTCGCGCCCGCGGTGGAGCGCTCGGGCATACACCTGGGCGTGTGGCTCGAAGACGGCGAGCTGCGCATTTGGGGCACCACCCGCGTGATCCCCGGGCTGTGTTTCGTGCTGGAAGTAATCGAGCCCGGAATGCTGGTGGTGAAGCACCGCAGGGTGGAAGGTTTTGGTAAATTTGTGAACGTGGCCGTGCTGAAAGGCGATCAGGTGAAGATCGTCAACGAGGAAAGCCGCAAAGTGAAAGACTGTCCGTCGCTGATCAATTCGCTGATGGGCTTTTCGTCCACTACCTTATGGAGCGATTATCCGAATTTGCTCGTACAACTGGCCGCCTCCATGCGCAGCCACGAACGCGGCGGAATATTGCTGGTGGTGCCCAAAGGAAAGGACCGTTGGCGCGAGTCGATCATCCATCCGATTACTTACGACGTACAGCCGCCATTCTCCGAACTGGCCGACCTGCACCGCAAATATGTGGAAGACCCTAATCCCATCACCTGGCAAAACCAGTTCAGCTCCGCAGTGGCTAATATGGCCGGCCTGACGGCGGTGGATGGCGCAACGATCATTAACGACCGTTACGAACTGCTCGCATTTGGCGCGAAAATCGGGCGGGCGCAGGACGCCAAACCTGTGGAGGAAATCCTGATCACCGAACCAATTATCGGTAATGCGGCCATGGTGGTGCATCCGGTGCAGAACGGCGGTACGCGGCATTTGTCGGCGGCGCAGTTTGTGTTCGATCAGCGCGACTCCATTGCATTGGTAGCTTCGCAGGACGGCCGTTTTACGATCTTTTCATGGTCGAAATGCGAGAATATGGTACAGGCACACCGGGTGGATGCATTGCTGCTATGATCCGAAAGGGAAGAGTTCGAGCTGTTCGGGGTCTTTGTATTTCCGCGATTTAACTTCCGGTTCATGGAAGTTGGACAATGAGATCCCGAGCAGC
Source organism: uncultured Dyadobacter sp. (assembly GCA_946481035.1). The sequence goes on from CAMLNK010000527.1 coordinate 3,030, forward strand.
CGCACGGCTTTATCTTCCATATCCAGCTTTTCGAGGAGCTCTTTGGCGGTGTCGGTAATGGTATCGAGGTCGCCGATGGGGTGGGCGAAGGAATGGTTGCGGGTGATTTGCGTAAAATCACTGAATTTGACTTTCAATGTGACCGTCCGGCCTTTCAACTGGTTCTTTTCGAGCCGGTTGGCAACTGTAACGCCAATGCGGTCGAGCTCCTTGTTCATTTCGTCGAGCGTAGTGAGATCGTAGGTAAATGTATCCTCGGCCCCCAGCGACTTAGTTTCCCGGTGCGTTTGCACCTCCCGGTCGTCGATCCCGCGTACGATTTTGTAAAAGAAATGCCCCGTTTTCCCAAAATGGCCGACTAGTTCGTCTTCTGTCAGTTTTTTGAGGTCCGCCCCTGTAAACAGCTGCATTCCTTTCATTTTATCAGCGGTAACCTTTCCTACACCGTGAAATTTCTCGACTGGCAGCTGATTCATAAAGCTTTCGATCTTAGACGGGCCGATGAATTTCAACCCGTCGGGCTTATTGATATCCGAAGCAATTTTTGCGATAAATTTATTAACCGACACGCCCGCCGACGCGGTAAGGTTAAGCTCTTCTTTAATGGCTTTCTTGATCTGTTTCGCAATTTCCAGTGCCGAACCGATACCCATTTTGTCCTCGGTCACATCCAGGTAAGCCTCGTCCAGGGAAAGCGGTTCTATCAGGTCCGTATAGCGCGAGAAAATTTCCCGGATACTTCTGGAAACGGATTTATATACCTCAAATCTGGGATGAACGAATATGATTTGCGGGCAAAGCTGGATGGCCTGCCGTGAAGGCATCGCCGACCGTACCCCGAACTTGCGGGCCTCATAACTTGCCGTTGCCACTACGCCACGGCCGGTCGGGGAGCCGCCCACAGCCAATGGCTTGCCCCGGTATTCAGGAAAATCACGCTGTTCGACAGATGCGTAAAATGCATCCATATCGATATGGATGATCTTGCGAACCGGTTTGATATTTGGCGTTTCCTGCATGAAAAAGGTGTATTTTTCGCTAAAAGACGTATATGTCTATTAAAAACAAATTAAATAATATTGCATTCGCATCAGGAGGCACTTTTTTTTCGTAGTAGGTGAATAAATCCGAAAGCTAACTGTAACTAGCCGGTCATTCACATATTCAGTTCTTAGAAAACTTCGATGCGACATACTATACTCCTGTTTAAATCCCTTTTTGCCATCCTTCTTCTTATCCGCATTAGCCTTGGCGCTGCGCAGGCGCAGGATCGTTGCGCGTCGATGGATTTGCTTCAAAAACGGTTTACCGACAAGCCCGCTCTTAAACTGATGTTCGATCAGCGTGAGCTGCGTCTTAAACAACTCATTAGCGAACG
>CAMLNK010000528.1 GCA_946481035.1 uncultured Dyadobacter sp.
AATAGCCTCAGTGTTTTTAGTGAATGTGAAATCAGTGGTCCATTTGAAACCTCCGGCGGTGTTCACATTATTGGTGGTCAAGCTCAACTCGATACCACGGTTGCGGGTTTCACCCACGTTGCGGGTAACCGCACCAAAACCGATCGATCCCGGCAGCTGATCAGACAGCAGCAATGCAGTGGTATTGGTTTGATAAAATTCCAATGAACCTTGAATCTTTCCGCGGATAAAGCTAAAATCCAGACCTACGTTGGCAGTAGCCGACGACTCCCAGCGCAAATCGCCGTTTCCGATCGTTCCCGGACGATAGCCATACGCAGCGGTAGTGTTCCATGCGTAGCTGGTGCGGCCGAGGAATGCTTGCGTTTGGTAAGGAGCCAAACCGGTGTTACCCACTTTACCCCAGCCGGCGCGGATTTTGAGCAGGTCGATCCAGCTTACACCTTTCAGGAAATCTTCGTTGCTCATGTTCCAACCCACAGCAACACCGGGGAAGTTACCATACTTGCTATTTTCCCCGAAACGGCTCGAACCGTCACGTCTGATAGTCAGTGTAACAAGATATTTGTCATTATAGTCGTAGTTCACACGACCCATGTAGGAATTGATCGTCCATTCCACCAGACCGCTGATCGGCGAGAATATCGTCGTTGCAGCACCCAGGTTATAGAATGATTGCGTTTCCACCGGTACCCCCTGCACGGAAGAACCGAAACCTTCGGTACGGTCGCGCTGGATCGAGTGGAGCAATGTCACATTCAGGTTATGCTTGCCGCCAAATGTTTTGTTGTAATTGACGATGTTTTCCAAAGTCCAGTTAAATGCGAAGGCGTTGGTATTACTAGCCTGGGCATCTCCGCCTTTTCTGGCATTGGTTTGCGAACCGATAAACCGGCCATAGCGGGTGATCGTAAAGTCAGGACCGAAGTTGACACGGTATTTCAAGCCAGGCAGAATGCTGAACTCAGTGTAGAGGCTGTTAAAAATCCGGTAACGTTTCAGCTGGTCCACCTGCGCACCCTTCACCAGTTCCGCAAGCGGGTTGGTAAGCAACGCATCGTTGGTAGGTGAGAAAATGAGTTTACCATTTTCATCGTAAGGAACCGCCAGCGGGTTCTGGTTGATCGTCATCCCGTAGGTGTTCAGGTTTTCACCGTTACGGATACTGTTCATCATGTAGGACGACAGACCGACCTTCAACCATTTGTTAACATTATGGTCGATGTTCGAGCGCAGCGACAGACGCGTGAAATTCGCCTCTTTCACCACACCCTTATCGCGGAAATAGCCTCCTGAAATGTAGAATTGCGTACGGTCATTTCCTCCCTGGATACCCACGGAGTGGTTTTGCATTACACCTGTTTTAACCACAAGGTCCTGCCAGTCAGTGCTGGTGCCGTTTGCGATACCTTTGGCAACATTGGGGTCACCGCCGAGTACCGCCACTTTCGCGTCGGCTTCTGCATTGATCACCCCGGTCGGGATTGCATTACCGGCTGCATCCTTATAACCACCGGTTGCGCGGTACGCTTCGCGAACGAACTCCGCGAATTCTGTTCCGTTGAAAAGCTCTACCTTATCGAGCGCTTTCGAAACACCCACATAACCGTCGTAGCTCACCGTCGTTTTACCCTTTTGAGCACCACGCTTGGTCGTTACGAGCACAACGCCGTTCGCACCACGCGAACCATAGATCGCGGTAGCGGTAGCATCCTTCAACACCTCCATCGACTGAATATCGTTGGGGTTCATATCGTCATAACCAGCCCCCAGCGGAATACCGTCCACTACATACAGCGGATCGTTACCGGCATTGAACGAGCGGCGGCCGCGGATCAGGATCTTCGGCACCGTACCCGGCTTCGAACCCGATTGCGTTACGTCCACCCCGGCGGCACGGCCTTGCAAAGCCTGCCCGAGGTTGGTAATAGGCATTTCATTGATCTCTTTTGAACCAACCGACGAAATCGCGCCGGTCAGCTGACTTTTCTTTTGCGTACCATAACCCACAACCACCACCTCAGTCAATATTTTCTGGTCGCTTGCCAACACTACATCCACCACACTTTTATTGCCAACAGCAATTTCCTGCGTTACGAAGCCTACTGCCGAAAACACCAAAACGGCGTTGTCGTCCGGAATACTCATCTTGAAACCGCCGTCGGCATCGGTATTGGTACCGCTTTTACTTCCTTTCAGTACTACCGAAACGCCTGGGATCGCAAGGTTGTCCTCCACGGACGTCACCTTTCCCGAAACTGTCCTGTCGATAACCCTGATGGACGGATTTGAAGGCCTCATTGCATAGACCTGCCCTGTAAAACCCGTCATCACCGCACCAGCCATTGCCCAACGCATCATACAGTGGCCAATACTTGTAAAGTTTCTTTTCATACGCATTGATTGTTTAACCATTAATAGTTCACCATAAACTGTCAATTCTGACGATCACTTGATAGATTGCCCCTTACAAATAATCATATTTTTTCTAGCAATAGTTACAAATAGGCATACGGTTACTTAGCACAGATTTGTAACCAATCTGTTAAAATATTTTATCTGGGAAGAGGCTTAGGGATGATAGACGCTTTTGATCTCCGGCTATATGCTTATTTGAACAATTCCAATAAGCATATTTATTGTACCCAAAGTGCAATTTAGAAATCAATCGGAGAATAGAGATTCGGGGAGAAAATTGAAAACGATCTGCGAAGTTTATTTATGCAATCGTTATCGGGAACGTTGCCAAAATAGACTCGTTCCAATATTTTATTATAAGATATTTGCACAAACGAATACAAAAATGCCATATCTGCCAGGTATACTCTGCTAAAATATTGTACTTAAACAATATTTAGTAAAAGATTTACCAAGCAAATATGGCGGGCACTCTGTTGTTGAAGCGGTAATCTGACACCTATTTGTAATGGTCCGGATTCTCGTCCTGCCACTCGTTCACGCCGTCGCGGATGCGGTTCCGGAAGGTCAGCGTGTCCTGTGCGAAAGAGGTCGTACCATCCTCATTTTCATATTTATAACTCAAATACAATTTACGTTCCTGCAACAGCTTCGCGCGGTTGAAAGTACTCGCTCCGTCGGGCTTCACGTCGATCGCCGAACCGTCGGCTTTGCTGATTTTAACCGCATTTCCATCGAGCGTAATTTTGAATGCACCTTCCTTGTCGCTGATCCTGTTGGTCACGAGCGCGTCGGGGGCAACGGTTTTCAGTTTGAAAATCTTCGCTTCGGGCGACGGGATCGTCGTGTAATACTTCACGGTCTTCACCACTTTCCCCGCGGCGTCCTTCACCGTCGTAACGCCCCCGTGCCAGTAGTTCCCAAAAAGCATATTCTCGTATTTGAGCGCCACCACGGCCGAACGCTTCGCACCTACGATCGAATCGGCGTCGGCGGAGGTGATGTAGAACGGAATGGCATATCCGGCGCGGATCGTCGCGGCATCTTTCAGGAACCGTGCAGAATCGGCCTTAATCACCACCGAGCCCATATGCGTGCCCGCCTTGATCACCATTCTGGAATTGTCGGAAATCGTAAAATAGTCGGTCGGCAGCGGTTTCAGCGTGTCCACGCCGCTCACAGCCTCGCGGATGTAACCCGCGCCGGTTTTCATCGCCGCCAGCACGTCATTGTTCACCAGCGCGGCGTCCATTTGGAAGCCTACCACGCGGTCCTGCCGGTTCTCACGCACACCTGCGAGCGCCGCACCCACCTCGATGCTCATCCCTTCGCCCACCACAAACGTGCGCGCGTTGGTCTGGTACATAAAATACACCGATGTGTAATCGAAATCCTTGATATAATCGTCATAGCAAGCGCTCAGGGCCATGGTAAGCCCGAGGGCAACGGCAATTCTCTTTTTCATAGTATTCATATTTATTTCCAGGCTTCCCAGCCGTCGTTTTGTACCAGATTAGACATTCTCAGCACTTCGTCATAAGGAATCGGCAGGAATGCGGATGAATAGGAACGCTGCTCCACCACCTCGTCGAGCTTATATTGAAAACTTCCGTCGGAATTACGGGTAACCTTCGCCATCCGCACAGGCTTGTTCAGGTCGGTGAGGCTGGTCGTCCAGCGGCGGATATCGAAAAAGCGCAGGCCTTCGAAGCAGGTTTCAATCCTTCTTTCGTTTTTGATAAACTCGTTGAAAGCAGCTTTTCCCTTCGTCGCGATTTCGGTGAAATAAGGGTCGGTATCGAAGCCCTTTGCACCGTCGGAATTGTCCTTCTGCCGCAGGTACTGCATGGCTTCTTTGGCCGACAAGCCGTATTTGCCGCCGTCCGGCCCTTCCACCTGGTTGGCGGCCTCGGCAAATGTGAGCAGCATATGCTCCCAGCGGACAAAGAACTTCGAATGCGGCTGGCGGTTAATCGAGTTGTCC
>CAMLNK010000529.1 GCA_946481035.1 uncultured Dyadobacter sp.
AGTTCAGGCTCGCCATTCAGGAATACAAAGGCTATTTCGGCGTGAACGAGTTTCAGTTGTATCCTCCTCAAAAGTAGGGGCAGTATCATAAAAAAACACACGCCCGACTGAGGCGTGTGCTTTCGAATCCTGGTCTGAAACCGTCAGGCCAGGATTTTTTGCAGGTTTTTATAACAGGTTTCTACCGTTTCAAAGCCCGGTGCAAGGTCGTATTCTACGAAGAAATACTTCAAACCGGCGATTTGCGCGGCTTCGAAAATACGTTTGAATTCCACCACGCCGGTACCTACTGCGGTAATGGTCGACAGGTCGGCCTTGATATCCTTCACGTGCCAAAGCGGGAAACGACCCGGATGCTCTTTGAACAATGCGACCGGATCTTTTTTCGCTTTCGTAGCCCAGGCCAGGTCGAGCTCCATTTTCACCAGGTCTTTATCGGTTTGGGACAATACCAGTTCATAGGGCGTTTTGCCGCCATCCACGGGGTCGAACTCGGTAGCGTGGTTATGGTAGGCAAACTGAATGCCCGCTTTTTTCGCGGCTTCGCCGGTTTTTTGGAACACTTCAATAGAGCTTTTGATCTCGTCGGTCGTGCCTACGGGCGTACTCGCGCATACGAGGTAGCTCAGGCCGGCTGAGGCCGCGTCGTCGACAAGTTCCTGGTAGTTGTCGCGGAGGTTTTTCATCGGCGGGATGGTAATGGGCTTGCCGTCGGAGCCGGTGGGTAATTTGCGTCCGGGAGGCATTTTGAACGGCGCACCCAATGCGTGGTGGGCGCGCCAGGTCATGCCGAGGCTTTCCACCAATGCTTTGAACTCCTTCGGCTCATAGCCATAATATTTACCCCGCGTGCTGAATGCGGACTCGATTTCCTTGTACCCGATTTTTGCGATCTGCTCCAAAGTGCCTTTCGGGTCGGTATTCATTTTTTCAAAAACCGTGAAAAGCTGGATACCAGCCGGTTTTTCGACCAGGGTAACGCCTGCCTGATGGGCTGCTTCTACGAGCGAGGGCGCAAGCAATGCACCTGCGGCCATAGCGCCGGCGCGGGTGAAGAAATCTCTTCTGTTTATGTGATTGCTCATTATTTCAATGGATTAAGGTTTGTTTTTAAACTTGATTCTGGAAAACGACATCAGCGGCTCGATCGGCTTGGCGTCGGCATTCCGGAATACGAAATAAATATCCTGCTTGCCACTGGTGGGCTGGATGCCTATCCGTACCGGCGGCTGGGCAAAACGGTTACGTGGCGCTTGCGCTGCCGCAGGTGCTTTGGGGGTTGCCGCTACACCACCTGTGGAAGAGCCGCCGGCTGCCTGCGCCGGCTCTTTTTTGGCACCATTCTCCAATTCGGCCATCATTTTGGCCATATCCACCGGCTTGGCTACGGCGAGCTTATGCTGGCCGATCAACGTGCCGGTCGGTGAGCCGAGGCGGATTTCGATGGTCCCTCCCACACTACCTTCGCGTTGCTGAGCGGCGGCATTCAGTTCGAGGGAATCGATGCCGGTGAGGTCGATGGACGGGAATGCGATGTAGCTGTTTTCAAATGCGACTACGGCAAAGCCTTGTCCTGCGACTCCCAATGCTTTGGTTTCGACGCCTTTGGTAATCGGCGCTTCGGCGGCATTCAGTTCGGGGCTGCGGAGGACAATCATTTCCTCGGTAGTTTGCGCCGGAACGGCTTTTCCAGTACCCACCGGACGGTCGGTGTAGGCGGCGCGGATAATCACCGAGCCTTTGCCGTTGTCTGTTTTAGGTATTTGCGGGATATATTTCCCTTCCAGCGGCAATGTCGAAAGCGTCTTTTCGGTGCTGTTCAGGATGTATTTCACAATCACCTCCACATCGGCCACCGGAAGCGCCGGGTGAGCGGCCATGGCTACTTCGCCCCAAACACCGGAACCTCCTTCACGCACTTTCTTGACCAGCTTGTCCAATGCGCCCGGATCGCCCTTGTATTTGTTGGAAACATCTGCAAATGAAGGCCCTACCGACTTCGTTTCAGGCTGGTGGCACACTTTGCAATCGCTTTTGCTCATCAATGTCTGTGCTACGGCAAATTGCGTGGTCGCATCCACGCTGCGCTGGCTTTGGGCCACTTCGGCATAATCGAAACCTTCGGCGGTGTAATCGATGCTGACGGCCACCTGATTAGCTTTGATTTTGCCATCGGCCGTGCTGCCGTCTTCTTTATCCGAAATACCTACCGCGTAGCCAACGGGCTTGTTCGGGAAGAAAAACGTGCTGTTTCCATCCAGCTTAATCGCCACTTTCGGCGGCTCGTTGCCCGCGATAATGCGCACCGACTGGCTGTTGCTCGCACCTTTCGCGTCGGTAACCGTTAGCGTGGCGGTGTAAACGCCGGCCTTATCGAATTTCACGTTCGGGTTTTGAGTAGTAAAAACCTTCGGAGCCACACCGGGGCTAGTTACTTTCCAGCTGTATTTCAATGCGTCGTTATCAAAATCCTTCGTGCCTTTGGACGACAAAACCGTTTCAAATGGTACAGTGCCGCCTTTTTTCTCCGCGGATGCCGCCACTACCGGTTTGCGGTTACCGCCATTGTATTCGATGCGCACGAGCCGCGAGTTGTCGCTTTTGCGGAACCAGTTGCTTCCGTATTCGAGGATGTACAAATCCCCGTCGGGCCCGAATTTGATATCGATCGGCTGCACCGGGTGATAGCCCGGCAACACGCGCTCCATCGACTCGTAGTCCCCCTGCGCATTCATCGTTATGGCCATAATCCACCCCCGCGAGAAGTCGGCGGCGATCCATTTGTTTTCGTAATAAGCCGGCCAGGGTCTTTTAGGTGCCTTGAAATCGGTGCGGTGGTAAACGGGGCCGCCCGTCGCGCTGCGCGAGCCTGAGCCTACGAGCGGGAATTTTTCGGAAACACCATATGGATAGTAAATGAAGCTCGGCGCGGTCGGGAAGAGCTCTTTCAAGCCGGTATTGTTCGGCGAAGTGTTCACCAGGTTTTTCGGGTCCTTCTTCTCACCCGGTTTATTGTTGGCATAATCAAAAACCGGAAAGGCCTGATCGTTCCCCACAAACCACGGCCAGCCGAAATTGCCCGGCTTGCGTGCCTGGTTCAGCTCGTCATAACCCCGCGGCCCGATTTCGGAATCTTCGTTAGCGTCCGGCCCTACCTCACCCCAGTAAATGTAGCCCGTCTTACTATCGACCGAAATGCGCCACGGGTTGCGGTGGCCCATGGAATAAATCTCAGGGCGGGTTTTGGCAGTGCCTTTGGGATAAAGATTACCCTCGGGAATGGTATAAGATCCGTCAGGTTCAGGGTGAATGCGGAGGATTTTGCCTCTCAAATCGTTGGTATTACCGGCATGGCCCTGGTCGTCCCAGCTTTCGCGGCCGGGGCGTTCGTCGGTTTGCGCGGCTTTGTCGTTGCCGGTGTTGTTACCCACGGTCAGGAAGAGGTTACCGTTTTTATCCCAGGTCATCCCGCCGCCGGTATGGCAGCATACTTCGCGCTGGGTGGTCACTTCGAGGACTACTTTCTTGGTGCTTTCCACGAGTTGGTCGTCCACCATATCCCACCGCGCGAGAATGTGCTTTTTCTCGGTTGGATGGGCATAATAGAGGTAAATCCAGTGATTTTTGGCAAAATTAGGATCCAGGGTAATGCCCATTAAACCCTCCTCAGCCTCGCGCGAGACGCCTTCCTTACTCACATATTTGGTATTGACCGCGATGGTCGTGATCAGCTCGGTCATTTTCGTCGACGGGTTGTATTTTTTCAAAGCACCCTTGCGCTCGATAATGTAGGCACTACCGTCCGGCAGCACCTCGAATGCCATCGGTTCATCGAGGTTATCGGCCAGGACTACCGGCGTGAACCGGCTTTCGTCGGGCTTGGTAACGGTGTCCTGCATGGTGAATGCAGCAAGGGCGGCGATTGTGATCAGTTTAACGGACCACCGGACCGGCGAGACGAGGCTTTTGCGCGGGATCGGAAAAAGTTGGAGCATAGACATGTACATCAAAGTGAACCATTTATATATGACTTTCATTGAATGCGCGTCAAAAAGCGGAAGGCAGGGGATTCCTCCCCGACCCTCCTTTTCATCCATCGGTATTAAAACTCGTAAGACAACGAGAGCCAAAAACTCCTCGGGAGAATCGTGCGTCCCGGCATCATTGTTCCTTTTTCCACGGCGGCGAAGTTGCGGAACTGGTCGCCGCGCACGTCACCTTCTGTCAAAACCCTTGCATTGAGCAGGTTATCCACCCAGAAGCGTGCATTGACCGCCTTGGTAAAATTGTAACCTGCACCACCTTTCATGAGCACATAGGCCGGTAGTTTGTAGCTATCGCTCGGAGACGTAAAACGCGTTGGACGTGAGGTCCCAGTCCCACAATCCGTCG
>CAMLNK010000530.1 GCA_946481035.1 uncultured Dyadobacter sp.
TTCAGGGTGAAAAGAATGGTCCGCTCCGTCCAGACGATATTCCACGAATTGGAAGCGGGAAGTTCGATTTTGTGGGCGGGGACTTCCTCGTTTATTTTTACCTCAACGGCGGTGTTGGCTTCGGCATAGTAGCGGAAAGTAACAGCATGCGGCCCTTCCACCTGAACACCCCGAACGACATATTCCACATAAAGGTCGGGAATGGTCTGGCCGCCCCTTGTTTTACCGCCCGATGCATTGGGATCTTCCGTAACGGGAGCATTTCCAAAAGAATCTTCCGCTTCGACACAGGCCTGGAATGGAGCGCTGCCGCAATCGCTGATCGTCAATTGGAAATTGCTGGATATATCGGGACAGCCCGGTTTGGAGCCGGTCCTGACGTAGGTGTATGTGCCGTTTTGGGAAGGAGCATAGAAATTGATGGTGTTACCATCCCCATTCAGGTCAGGACCCTTCAAATTGTAAGCAACGCCCGCACAACCGGCTCCAAAGCATTCCGCCGTGACAGTAAGGGGCTGAGCGCAGGAAGGAGTATAGTCACTTACAATCGATCCGACGGTGAACTCGCAGTCGGCCGGCGCGACGTCAACATGGAAAGACACGTTGACGCTGGTATCGTTGGGGCAGCTGTTCCGGTTAGCGACCAGCATAAAGGTATAGTCGCCGGGAGTCGCCGGGGCGGGGAATGAAACAACTGCGCCCAAAAGAATCGTGTTATTCCCAAACCAACTCAGCGAAGCCGCATCGCAGTCGGCACCTGTGCAACCGGCATCGAGCGTTACCGTTTCCCCGGGCCGATAACTGGCGACGTTCCCTACTACATGCGGATTTACCTGGAAATCACAGGTAATCGGCCACTCGGTTCCGGGGATTTCTGTCCAGCAAGTCTTGTCCTGCCTGACATCGTAACCCGGAAGCTCTGTGATGCGGATCCGGTTGCCGGCAGCCGTAAAATTCACCTCAATGGTATGTTCCGCCGCTACAATATTCCAGGAATGCGAAGCGGGCAGTTCCACCTGGAAAGGTTTCCCTCCATTGACGGAAACGTTCACCAGCGAATTGCGTTCGGCATAGTACCGGAGGGTTACCTTGTATTTTGCGGCAGATGGAAGCGTGGTCGAATATTCCACAAAATAATCCGACGAATTGCGTAAGCCGCGTGTGAGGCCGCCGGAAGCATTCGGGTCCGAGGAAACAGGGCCATCACCATTGCTGATTTCAGCTTCCAGACAGATCGAAAACGGCGCTGAATTCGCCGTGGGGCGATCGTCGGCAGAACGGACACTCGCCGACGCGGCGCCCGCTGGCGCGGAGGCATAGGAGGCAATCGCTGAGAGCAGAATGCACATGACGAACGTAAAGGTTTTCATAGCATACAGGGAAATGTGGTTGAATGGACATTCCAACGGGCCCGTTGAAAAAGACAATGCAGACTTGGATTGTCTACATTTTCGGAGACACTGCCGGGTATGTAAACCGTGGCGACATTCGTAAAAAAATATTCATTTTCAGGCAAAGTCTATCCCTGCTTCTCGGAAAGGTACTTCCAGTAACGCCTGGGCACGTGCCGGACATGCAGCCGTGTATTCTTGCGCGCCTGAATGTTGGTGCTTTTGAAGTAGTCCTGCCATAGCAAAGAGTATAGTTGCTCTTTCGAGTCGAGCAAATCGGAAGGAAGTGCATTGACGATCGACATTTGCGGCGCAGCGTCGAGTTCGATTTCTTCGGTTTTTTCCAGATCGTAGTACAGCCCGTATTTTCTTTTCAAATCATAAATAATCCAGCGCTGATCGGCGTAGCGGTTCTGAAAATGCTCTGGTAGGAGGGGTAGTACATCAAAATCGGGTTCGATATGGGCATAGTAAATGCCGTCGCCCGTTTTCTGGAACCGCACAAATGCTTCCATCCGGTGCTTTTCACGATGGACTTTCCGGGCGGTTTGAGAAATGGCCAGCACATCGGGATGTGCAAAGTTTTCACAGGCTCCGGGAGGCTGGTCGATGATGTAGCGGGCAAAATTGAACAAATGCTGATAGGCCTCCGGCTGTTCCGAGAGAAATGCTTTGTAGAACTGCAATTGCCATGTTTTGCCCAATTTTTTACAGAGGCCTTTCCAAACCCGCTTGCCTTTTTCCCGGTCGGAAACGACCCGGAAGCCCGAATCGAAAACATCCGGTACATAAAACGCTTCGGTTACCAGCTTCACAACCGACGATTTTCGCTGGTAGCATTCAAAAACGGCCGTCAGTAACCCTTCCAGCGATCCGTCAAAAATGTATAGGTCCATTAAAAAAGCGACAGCTGGTTATCCGGGTTCGACAGGTATTTGCTTTTGCTTTCGGAAAGAATAAGGCCTTTGATATGACCCGCCTCATATTCTTTCAAATGCATGGGGCTGTCGGCGTACCGGATGAAATGCCTTGCCTTGCGAAAAGCAATGCCCAGTTTCCGCAAATGGTTTTCGTACAGCCGGTTAAACTTGCGCGCCTGAACAATTTTCAATGCGGAACCCACGCCTATGCCGGGCACGCGCAGGATCATGTAGTAATCCGCCGTGTTAATGTCGACCGGGAACTGGTCGAGATTCCGCAATGCCCAGCTGAGCTTCGGATCGACGTCCGCTTCGAGGTTCGGATAAATATCGTTGAGGATTTCCTGCACTTTGAATCCGTAGAAACGCATTAGCCAATCGGCCTGGTACAGCCTGTTTTCGCGGATCAAAGGCGGTTGCGAACCAATTACCGGCAGACGCGCGTCATTGCTGATCGGAATGTAGCCCGAGTAATAGACCCGTTTCAGCGAAAAATTCTGGTAAAATGCATTAGCTGTGTACATGATTTCCTTGTCCGACTCCGGTGTGGCACCGACGACGATCTGGGTACTTTGCCCGGCCGGAACGAATTTCGGCACACTTTTGATCAGCGCCTTCTCGCTTTCAAACTGCGTAATATTGTTTTGAATGTATTTCAAAGGCTTTTTCACTTCCGCGTGCGATTTTTCGGGAGCAAGCAGTTTCAGACCGGTTTCGGTCGGCATTTCAAGGTTAATGCTCATGCGGTCTGCATACATGCCCGCCTCGCGAAGCAGCTCGTCACTTGCACCGGGGATCGTTTTTAAATGGATATAACCATTGAAACGCTCCTCGTGGCGGAGCTTTTTCACAATGCGGACGAGCCTTTCCATTGTGTAATCGGCATCTTTGAAAATGCCGGAGCTCAGAAACAGCCCTTCGATGTAGTTGCGGCGGTAGAAGTTCATCGTCAACTCTACCACTTCCTCCACAGTGAATGCAGCGCGTTTAATATCATTGCTGCGCCGCGAAACGCAGAATGCGCAATCGTAAATGCAGTGGTTGGTAAGCAGTATTTTCAACAGCGACACACACCGGCCGTCTTCGGTGTAGGTGTGACAGATCCCTGTTCCCTCCGCGTCCCCAATTCCCTTGTTCTCATTTTTCCGGTTACTGCCGCTCGACGAGCATGACACATCGTATTTCGCAGCATCGGCCAGAATCCCCAACTTCTCCCGGATCCGCTCGTACATACTAAAATTTGCAATTAGTTAAATCTGCCTAAAATATCGGACGGCATTAACCAGTTATTAGAAGGCCATGCCCGATGATTATTTGTGCATGAAAATATCAATTATTTGATACTAATACAATCTTTTGTGGTAGAATGTTTGTGAGCCGATTGCGTAAATTTTCCATTTGTCTGCTGGCAGTTGTCGGAGCTGTCAGATTTTCAGCCTTTTGTCAATCCGAAGAACCCAAAGTAACGCGCTACAACGGCAAGGTTAGTCAGCAGTTTGTGATGAACCGCGATTCGCCGATCATCGATCATGCCACCGGCAAACGGATCAGTTATGAGACCTACGATAATATGCTCAAACGAAGTCCGGGGCAGTACAAAACCCAACCGATATTTGATAAATACGGCAAGGCTTCTTCCTTTGAAATCATCAAAAAAAGTCAGTTGTACGTTCAGCAGGACGGCTCGGTGATGAACAACCCGGACCTCATGCCGGAAGTCGGCGAACCGATCGCGCCCTTCGTCATGCGCGGGCTCGACGGGCGGGAATATGATTCGGAGAAACTGAGGGGGAAATATATTCTGCTGGGCTTTTGGGTGCGCTATGAAAAGCCGCTATACACGCTGGCCAGCACCAAAGTGATTTCCAATTTTGTGGACGAAAACAAAAGGAAGGGCATCGAGATTGTTTCGCTAGGGACCACGCTCAATACCGAAGATGAATGCCTCGAAGCGATCCCGAAACGGAACTGCGGTTTCATTCCCGTTCCGGAATCGTATGGTTTCAATCACCGTTATAAGATCAGCGAGACGCCCTATTTTATATTGGTGGATCGCAAAGGGATCGTCAGGGCCATGGC